>JABMNQ010000115.1 GCA_013204495.1 Candidatus Pelagibacter sp. | reverse complement strand
GTAATAGGTCTGCCAATAATTAAGCAATCACTACCTTCTTGAATTGCTTCATTAGCATTCATCGTTCTTTTTTGATCATCTTTTACCTCACCCATTCTAATTCCTGGAGTAAAACATTTAAGGTTTGGTGCAATTTTTTTAATCATTTTTATCTCTAGTGGGCTACAGATAACACCATACAAATTAGCTTCTCTTGCAATCTTAATTAATTTTTTAACTTGGTCTTCAACTCTATTGTTAAAGCCTAATTTCTCTAAATCTTCGTCCCCAAAACTTGTTAAAACTGAAACTCCTAATAAGTTTAAATTGATATCTTGTGCGGCTTGATTTGCAGCCTTAAGAGAATCCAGTCCATTTAACAGATGAACAGTTGCATATTTTACATTGAGATCTTTAAGAGATTTTACAGATTCTACTAACGTATTTTTTATATCAAAAAATTTTCCATCATAAAAAATAGGTTTATTAAACTTTGAGAGTTCTCTTATTTCTTCAGGGCTTCGTTGGGTGATATACTGTAATCCAATTTTAATACCCGATATATCTTCATGAATTAACTCTAGTAAATCCAGTATTTCTTTTTGGCTTGATACATCGCAGGCTACGAAGATATTTTTATTCGTCATTATTTAATTTTTTAAACATTTCCTTTGCCATTTTAAAGTGAATTGTTTTTTTTTGAGGTGTGTTTACTTTTTCCCCTGTTTTGGGGTTTCTAGATATTCTTGCTTTTTGAACGTTAGTTGAAAAAATACCAAAACCTCTTAATTCAACACGATCTCCGCGTTTAAGAGCCTGCTTAATCTCATTTAGAATTATATCTGTGAACTTTTCAAGGTCTTTTTTTAAAAAATTTGGGTAGTTATTTGCGAGTTGTTTTAGAAGCTTTGATTTTACAATAGCCAATTTCTATTCGTCTTTTTTTTTCTTTTTCTCTAAATCATCAGAAAGTGATGAAAAAGGTAAATTTTTACCTGAAGCTTCTGACCCATAAGCGTCTAAGGCTGTTTTTCGCTCAATTTCTTCAAGTAATTTAATACTTAATGTAGCTTTTCTTTTTTCTAAGTCTAACTCTGAAATTGCACAGTCAATTCTTTCTCCGCCTGTAAATCTAGCAGGTCTAGCATCTGCCGCATTAATAGCTATCGCAGATTTTTTAATAATAAAGTCCATCTCACATCCTTCAGGTCTTACTACTAGCCCCTTAATGTCAGTTGAAATAATTTTAACAGTGATTATTTGTTTAACTTTTTTATCGTTAAACCAATCAAAAGGATCTGGTTGAGTTTGACGTAAACCAACCCTAACTTTTTGTTCAGCTGTTTTTACTTCTAAAACTTTAACTTTTAATTTGTCCCCAACGTTATGTTTGGTTAATTCTTCTTCACCATTATTTAAGTATGTAAGATCGTTGCAGTGTAAAAATGCATCAATATCCAAATCATCAATTTTTAAGAATATTGAGTATTCATTTTTACTAGCTACTTCGCCCTCAACTTCAGATCCGATCGGATATTTTTTCTCAAAAGTTTCAAAAGGATTTTCGGTAGTTAAACGGTGTGAGATCGCAACTCTTCTTTTCTCTTTGTCAATTTCGGTAATAACGCAATCTATATCATCACCTATTTTAAACATTTTCTTCGCTGATACATTTTTCTTCGTCCAGCTTAATTCACTCGAGTGTAGCAACGTTGATAAACCTTTTTCAAGTTCACAAAATGCACCAAAGTCCATTAATTTAACTACTTTAACTTTATAAATTTTGTTTAGTTCATAGTTTGAAATGTTTTCAAATGGATCTGGCGAAAGTTGTTTTACTGAACAGCCAACTTGTAATTTTTCTTTATCAACTGAAATAACTAACAAGTCATGCTTTTCACCAATTGTAAAAACTTCATCAGGATGATTAACTCTTGAGTAAGATATCTCTTGAAGGTGAACTAAAACATCCAACTCACCATTAACACTAAAGAAGCATCCAAATGAACTGTAACCTTTTACTTCAGCACCTTTAATTATGTCACCAATTTTAAATTTTTCTACAATTTTAATTTTATCTTCTTTTTTAAATGAAGAAATAATTTCTCTTCTAGAAACACAAGCATTACCTCTAACCTTATCTAATTTGATAAGAGCAAATTTTTGTGGCTGATTCATTAAATGACTAATATCTTTTAGAGGTTTATCTGAAATTTGTGACCCTGGTAAAAACATTAAAGATCCAGTATCTATATGCTCAACAATACATCCACCTTTAACATGTCCAGTAATTTTTCCCATGATGGGCTCATTTCTTTCGTAAGCTTCAACAAGCTTGTCCCAACCTTGAATTTTTTGTGCTTTTGAAGCTGATACTAAAACTTCACCTTTTTTGTCTTCTAATCTTTCAAGAAGTACTGAAATTTTTTCACCTACTTTTGCTTTATCAAGCATACCTATGCTTTTTAATTCATTAATATCTAGAATAGGTTCAGATTTTAAACCAGGCACTTCAAGGAATACAAAGTTATCAGTTACTTTATTTACTACACCTGTAATAATTTTACCTTCTTCAATGTTTGCTGTTTTAGTAAACTGTGAATTTAGTAATTGTTCAAATTCTTTTGAGGCAGGGTTTGAAAGGTCTTTATAAATTTCCATTAAGCTTTTAGTTTCCTATCCATAATTTGTTTAATTTTTAAAAAGCATGCTCTTTTAGTTAAATTTGTAGTATTAATCAAGATCGAATCTTTAGTTTTCCTAAGTGGTGAGATTGTTCTATTATAATCACTTTTATCACGTTTTTTAATGCTTTTTAAGATATCGTTAAAAGATATTTTCTTATTTGACCCTTTTAGCTCTTTATATCTTCTTAATGCTCTAGTCTTTGTGTCTGCAGTTATAAAAAACTTAAAATCTGCATCTGGAATTATCTTGTAGGTTATATCTCTTCCATCCAAACATGAACCATTATATTTTTTTGGAGGATGGTAAGCACTTTTAATTTGAAAAGCATGAACAAGTTTTCTTATTTTCTTATCTTTTGATATTATAGAAGCCATTGTACCAACCTCATCAGATAAAAGCTTTTTATTTTGTAAATCTTTCATGCTTAATTTGCTGATTCTTTTTTTTATTAAAGAATGTCTATATTTCTTAGGCTGAGCTAATTTAATATTAGCAATTAATCTATAAATTTTTCCCGTATCTAAATAAAATAAATTAAAATGCTCGGAAATTAATTTTGCTTGAGTCCCAGCGCCAGCTGCTGCCGGTGAATCTATTGCAACTTTAATTCTATTTTTTAATTTCATAAAGATTTATTGCTTATATTTTTGACTATTTTTAAAAATGAGGGAAAAGATGTGTTTATCGAATTTTTATCATGAATCTTCCATTCCCCACCACAAGTTAAAGCAGCAATAGTGCTCATCATAAAAATTCTATGATCTTTTAAATAGTTTTTAATTATAATTGGTTTTGTTATTTCTAAATTCGGCTGTCCATAAATTTTTATTGAGTTTTTAGTAAGTTCTGTTTTTACACCCATCATATTCAAAATTTTAGACCCCCAGTTTAATCTTGGACTCTCTTTTTGGTTGAGTTCAGATATATCCTTAAAATAAGAAATTCCTTTTGCTTTTGCTGCAGCCAGAAAAATAATTAAAAACTCATCTATTGCACTACTATTTAATTCTGACGGGCAATTTATACTTTTAAGATTTTTTGAACTTTGTATTAGAATGTCAGAAATCTTTTCACCTCTATAATTTCTTTTATTTTTTAAGGATATTTTAGCTCCCATTTTTTTTAAGATAGTAATTACCCCTATTCTTGAAGGATTAATGTTTACATTTTTAATTAAAAGCTTTGAATTATTTGTGAGAATTGTAAGCACCATAAAAAATGCACTTGAGCTTATGTCTCCTGGAATTTGATAATTAAATGCATTAATTTTTTTAGGTTTTTTAATATTTATAAAATCGTACTTTTTTGTTCTTTTAATTTTGATAGGTATCTTTAAATATTTGAAAAGTAATTCAGAGTGATTTCTTGATTTTTTTGCTTTAATGAATGTTGTACCTGATGAATTAAGTGCTGCGAGCATAACGCTACTTTTGCACTGAGCAGAACCTTTATTTTCAATGAAATTAATCCCCTTTGATGATTGAGCCCCTAGAATTGATAGAGGGAGCTTATTTTTTGTTTTGTAATAAAATTTAGCCCCAAATTTTTCCAATGGCAGGGTAACCCTCGAAAAATCCCTTTTTGAAAGACTTTTATCGCCTATTATTTTTATTTTTTTTGGTGATTTAATTAATAAGCCCAGCATTAGTCTCCCAAGCGTTCCAGAGTTTTTAGCATCTATCACTAAACCATTTTTATATTTAAAGCCGTTAATTCCATTTCCAAAAATTTCACAATGATTTTTGTGTACCAATACCTTTATTCCTAATTTCTTTATGGCTTCTAGTGCAGCGACTACATCTTCAGACATTAATAGGTTGTAGGCTTTAGATTTTCCAATGGCTTGAGAGGCTAAAAGAACCCATCTTATACTTAAGCTTTTATCTCCACTAACCTGTATTTGTTTGCTGAATGATGTAATTTTTTTTTTAATTAATAGTGTTTTTGACATTTGTTAATTAAATTTAAAAGAATCACCAAAGTAGGCATTTTTTGCCTCGATATTATTTATTAAGTCGTTTGGAGATCCTTGAGCCACAATTTTACAGTTGGATAGAATTATTCCAACATCAACACAAGAAAGTAAATCTCTAGCCTGATGATCACAGATACAAATTGTTATGTTATGCTCCGTTTGTAAGTTGACAATAATTTCTTGTAGCATTTTAATAGTAAGAACATCTAGTGCTGCAAAACACTCGTCTAATAACAGCACTTTTGGATCACTCAATAAAGCTAAAGCTATTACTAATTTTTTTTTTTGACCACCAGATAAAAATTTTGCTTTAATATCCCGTATAGCATCAAGTTCAAACTTAGCAATCAGTTGGTCAATTTTATGATAAATTAAATTTTTGTCTTGAATAACTATTTCTGCAATTGCTTTTAGATTATCAAGTAGGGTAAGATCACTAAAATAGCCACCATATTGAGGAACATAACCAATTTTAAATTTAGTAGTTCTTAAATATATCGGGTAGTCAACCACATCTGTTCCATCAAATTTGATCTTACCATAGTCAGGCTTAATTAACCCAGTAATCAAATTGAAAATTGTTGATTTTCCAACACCATTAGGTCCCAACATTCCCAAAATTTGTCCATAATTAATTTTAAAACTTACGTTATCTAAAATCTTTCTGTTGCCAAATGATAGGGATATATTTTCTAATGAAATTAAAGGCTGGGGATTTTTAAATGACTTAATTCTAAATTTTTTAATTATACCCATATTATTTTGTTCCTTCTATTAAAACCTTTTCACTCGCATCATCCATAAAAATTTTTGTATCTTTTGTAGAAAGATTCATTTCAATTTTATCAGCGAATAAATTTGTCTTATCCCCATTATAAATAACATTTGTAGAAATTATTCCAAGATTTTTTAAAAAAGAAAAATCTAAATATTCTCCAGTTATTTTATGACCAGGATAAACAACTATTACATTTTTTGAAAAAATAGTATCATAATTTTTTGAGTTATATTTGCCAAAATTAGAAGTGATTTTAACTGTGTCAGAATCTTTTATAAAAATATAGGCAATAACATTTTTTAAAAACATTACGTTAGAGTTTTCGATCTTAATTTCAGCTTGTTCTGCAGTAATTTGATATCTATTTCCTTTTGAGTCAGATGAAACATAATCAATATTATCAATATAAGTGGATGTATTATTTTGGTCGACAGCAATTTTTTCTTCTAGTGAGGTATCTTTCAAAACTTTTGAGTTATTGCTAAAATATTTTAGATAAAAAGATAATGAAATTAAAAAAATAAGAAAAATAAGAATAATCTGTATTATAGTTTTTTTATTCATTTAATGAATATTTGACTGCAATATGCTGTGTATGTGTAAAATTCCAATAGTTTTTTTTATTTTCTTTGGGTGGTGAACACACAAGGAGGTAATTTTTTTTGTATTCATTATTGATAAAGCTTTTTCTGCAAGCGTGTCCTTGTCAATGCTAATAGGGTTTTTTGTCATTACTTTTTTTACAGTTAGATCTTGAAGGTTAGCATCTGTTTGATTACATCTTCTAATTTGACCATCTGTAATAATTCCTACTGTAATTTTATTATTATTTTGAACAATTAAGGTTCCAAGTTTTTTGTTTGATATAATTTGCAAAGCTTTCTTCATTTTTAAATTCTCATTGATAAATGGTATCTTATTTCCAGTAATCATCAGTTCTTCAGCCACTCTTAGTTTTACCCCAAGATTGCCTGATGGATGAAATTTTTTAAAATCTCTTTTGCTTATTTTTTTTTTATTTAATGTGGCTATTGCTAAAGCGTCTCCTATACTTAGTTGATTAATAGTACTTGAAGTTGGCACAATTCCAAGGCCCGCCTCAGTAACCTCTGGTATAAGTAGTTTTATATCTGATGCTTTATATAATATTGAATTTTTTTTAGACATTATGCCAATTAAAGTAATTTTATTTCTATTAGCATATTTTATAATATTCTTTAATTCTTCCGTGGATCCCGAATAACTTATTAAAATCAAAATATCCTTTTTAGAAATGCTACCAAGATCTCCGTGCGAACAATCATTCGCAGATAGAGAGAATGAAGGAGTTCCAACAGAAGAAAGAGTTGATGAAATTTTAGCAGCTATTAGTCCACTTTTGCCAACACCGCACAGGATTACTTTAGATTGACATTTTGATATTGCTTCAACAGCTTCGTTGAAAGAGTTATTAATTGAATTTTTTAATTTTTTTAGGGCTTTTATTTCTAACTCTATTACTTCTTTTGCAATCTGTTTATAATTTTTTTTTCCATTTAATGAGCCCATATATCATCTTTAAATAAAGCCAAATCAAGATCAACTCTAGTTTTTAAAAATTTTAAGCAATTATTGTATAAATTAATTCTTTTTTCCCTAACAAGAATTTTGTTTAATTCTTCGTGAATTTTATGCAAATAAACAACATCATTTGCACAATATTTGAGTTGAGCTGGTGATAGCTCACCACCAAAATCTGAACTTTGAAATTGTTTGCTAACATCAATATTTATAAATTCTTTAATTAATGTTTTAAGTGAATGACTATCTGAATAAGATCTAGCTAATTTTGATGCGATTTTAGTATCAAGGATATTTTTAGTATCTGCTTTTAAATAGTATTTGATATGTGCAATATCTGCTCTTCCATAGTGAAATATTTTTGTAATCGATTCGTCTGAAAGAACTTTATTTAAATTTGGAGCGATGTAGTTTTCTCTATCTAGCTGAATAATATGAGCATCAGAATTGCCAGTTGATATTTGAATAAGGCATAAAGGGTCACGCTTAACATCAAGCCCCATAAATTCTCCATCAACTGCTATAATATTGCCTAAATCTAAATCTTCTGGTAGATCACTCTTGTGAAGTTTAATATCAATATTCATTTTTAATTATATATATATGAAAGCAAAAAATTGTCTAATTTTTGGTGGCAGTGGTCAAATAGGTCGTCATTTAATCAGAAAGCTTACTAAAAACAATTATAAAGTCACTGTTGTTACAAGAAACCTTCATCAAAAAGGATATGTTATTAAAACCCAAGCCAATGCGGGCTATATAGATATTGTTGAGGCCAATATTTTTGATGAGAATAAAATTAGAAAATTGTTTATTAAAACGGATATTTGCATAAATTTAATTGGAATTTTATATGAAAATGGAAAGGGAAATACTTTTAAAAATATTCATTCTATTTTTCCATCTATTTTAGCTAAACTTTGTAAGGAATATAAAGTTCAGCAGTTTATTCATTTGTCTGCGCTAGGCATTAATAAGGCTACAGATTCAGAATATGCAAAAAGCAAATTAGAGGGAGAATTCAATATTCAAAAAAATTTTTCTTTAACTACAATATTAAGACCCTCTGTTGTTTATTCGGTAGATGATAGTTTTACTACAAATTTTATGACTTTATTAAGTAAGCTTCCATTCTTTCCACTTTATTACAATGGAGAGACTAAGTTTGCTCCAATTCATTGTTCTGATTTAACAGACACCATTTATCATGTTGTTTCTAAAAATATTCATTCCAAGATAATAGAGTGTATTGGACCTGAAATTTTTTCTTTAAAAGAAATACTAAAGAAATTATTAACATTAATTGGCAAGAGTAGACTGTTAATACCCATGCCCTTCTTTGCAGCAAATCTATCAGCAAAATTTTTTCAATTATTTCCAAAACCATTATTGACAGTAGATCAGCTAATACTTTTAAAGTATGACAACATTCCCTCAGGTAAATATCAAACTAATTCTGATATAGGGGTACCAAGTAAAAAAATATTTGATCAAGAAGTTGAAAAGTATTGTTATATGTGGAGAGAAGGTGGTCAATTTTCTACAAAAAAATATAGCTCTAATAATTCTTAATAGAAATTTTAATACTAAATTTGTATAGTTTTACTCATGGCAGTTAATATTATCTATATTTCAATATCTCTAATTTTTTTATTTTTAATCTATTTGATGATTAAATCTCTTATTAGAGGTTTAGACGGAAAAAATAGAAATAAAAAAAATAATCTTAAAAAATAATATTAAGCAGTATTAATTTTTTTCTCAATATATTGTGGGGCCCCTTCTTCTTTATCGTTAGTGGGCTCTTCTTTTCTTCCCTTTGGCTGATATGCATAAAGCAAATGAAGTTTGCAATATGAAAAATCTTTTAAAGAAGTCCTTCCACAGAAGTAAAATGATTTTTCTTCAGGATGCCCAATAGGCCACTTGCAAGAACTTTCATCTAATTCTTCTAATTTTTTTGGATTTTCAGGCTCAAAGTCTTTTTCAATAATTAATGATTGAAATTTACTTTTTCTTCCTCTTTTTTGTTTAGAATTATTTTCTTCAGAGCTATTATCAAAATCTTGACTTGAAGAAGCATTTCGAGTTTTCATTTTTGACGATAAGTTTAGTCTATGGGCCTTACCAATAACTGCATTTCTGCTAATACCACCAATTATTTCAGCAATTTGACTAGCAGTATTTCCTTTTCCCCAAAGCTCTTTTAATTTTACAACTTTTTCTTCGTTCCAACTCATAATCTATATTTAGTATGTTAATTAATTTTAATAACTATATACAGATCGCACGAGATTATAAAAAAAACAATAGATATCTTTGTTTTGTGCACAACATTTTTAAATTTATATATGATTACTTATGGTTGAATTAAATAAAAAATATCAAATTAGTGCAAGAAAATTTGGTTTTGTTAATTGGATTGGTTTTAAAAGTTTATGGCTTAAAGAATGTAATAGGTTTGTGGCAGTTTGGCAACAAACATTACTATCTCCACTTGTATCGAGTTTATTATTTTTGTCAGTTTTATCTTTGGCACTAGGAAATAATAAGGAAGATGTTCTTGGTTATTCTTTTATCAGTTTTTTGGCACCAGGATTAATTGCAATGAGTATTTTAACTCAATCATTTAGCCATTCGGTCTCGTCACTGATGATAGGGAAAATTCAAGGAAATATTGTTGATATGCTTTATGCACCTTTATCAGCACTTGAAGTTTCAATGGCAATAATACTAGCAGCTTTATCAAGAAGTTTTTTAATTGCCATAATTTCTATAGGTGTTTTTTCTTTAATAGTTGAAATACCAATAAATAGTATTTTATATATTTTTGTCTTTGGTTTTTTAAGTGCTTTTATTTTGGGAAGCTTGGGTTTTATTACTGGCCTATGGGCTGAAAAATTTGACCATACAGCAACTGTAACTAACTTTGTTATCACCCCGTTGAGTTTTTTATCTGGAGTATTTTATTCAATAGATAAACTTCCACAATTTTTTCAGAATATAAGTTATATTAATCCATTTTTTTATATGATTGACGGTTTCAGATATGGTTTTTTAGGCAAATCAGATGGATCAATAAGTTCAGGTTTAATATATTTGTCAATACTAAGTTTTCTAATGTGGTATGTGGCTTTTTTTCTTTACAAAAAGGGTTATAAAATTAAATCTTAGTAAATGAGCGCATTAGCAAAAAACTACAATAGAAAACCCATTTCATTCAAGCATGGAAAGGGAAGTTTTTTATATTCAACTAATGGAAAAAAATATTTAGATTTTGTGCAGGGTATTGCTGTTAACTCTCTAGGGCATGCTAATCCATATTTAATAAAGGCAATTATCAAGCAATCAAAAAAACTTTGGCATGTATCAAATGCATTTATAATTCCAGAAGGAGAAAGATTAGCTCAACGATTAACAAAGAATACATTTGCTGACTTTGTTATTTTTCAAAATAGTGGAGCCGAAGCAACCGAGGCCGCAATCAAGGTTGCCAGAAGATATTTTTATTCAATAGGACAGCCTTCAAAAAATAGAATTCTTTGTGTTAAAAATTCATTTCATGGAAGAACTTTAGCGACAATCTATGCTAGTGGATCAAAAAAAATGACAGAGGGTTTTGGTCCAAAAGTTGATGGATTTGATCATTTTGAATTTGGGAATCATAAAAGTTTAAAAAATTCTATCACAAAAAAAACGGCTGCAATAATGGTTGAAACTGTTATGGGTGAAGGGGGAATTAAAGCTATCCCAGACTGGTGCTTAAAAGAACTAAGAAAGATTTGTAATAAAAAAAAAATATTATTAATTTTAGATGAAGTTCAGTGCGGAATAGGAAGGTCTGGAAATTTTTTTGCTTTTGAAAACTCAAAAATAAAACCAGATATTGTGCCAATAGCCAAGGGCATTGGTGGAGGCTTTCCACTTGGAGCGCTTTTAATGAATAAAAAAGTAGCTTCAGGGATGACAGCAGGCACTCATGGATCAACATTTGGTGGAAATCCGCTAGCCATGTCTGTTGGAAATGCAGTATTGGATCAAATATTTAAGAAAGGATTTCTTAACAATGTTAAAAGATTGTCAAAATATTTCAACATTGAGTTAAATGAAATAAGAAAAAAATTTCCCAAAGTGATTAAAGAAGTAAGAGGAGTTGGGTTGTTAATAGGCTTACAGTTGCATGGTGATCAAACAAAATTTATTCAAAAATTAATGGATAATAAATTACTAACAATTAGAGCCGCAGAAAATGTTGTAAGAATATTACCACCATTAAATGTTAAAAAACAAGAAATAGATTTGGCTATAAATATTATCAAAAAAGTTTGTTCAACCTATAAATAAAAATGAAACATTTTATTACGCTCAAAGATATACCCGCATCAGACCTTAGAAAAATTATTACAGATGCAAAAAAAAGAAAACAGAAAAGAAAAAATTATAATACGTTAGACGAAGATAAGGGCAGTCCTTTAAAAGGTAAATTACTCATTCAAATGTTTGAAAAAGCAAGTTCTAGAACAAGACTCAGTTTCTATCTTGCAATAAAACAATTAGGAGGAGGAACTATAACACTCAGAGCGAACGAATTACACCTAGGAAAAGGAGGAGAAAGTTTGGCAGACACGGCAAAAATTTTATCAACTTATGGTGATGGCTTCATGTTAAGAACTGATAGTGATGAAAAAATTGAAGAGTTTAGTAAATATTTAACTATACCCGTTATTAATGGCCTCAGCCCGTCATCTCATCCAACTCAAGTTTTGTCAGACATTTTTACAGTTGAGGAGATTAAAAAAAAACCTATCTCAAAATTAAATATATGCTGGGTTGGAGATTCA
This sequence comes from Candidatus Pelagibacter sp., assembly GCA_013204495.1. Lineage (GTDB taxonomy): Bacteria > Pseudomonadota > Alphaproteobacteria > Pelagibacterales > Pelagibacteraceae > Pelagibacter. The sequence goes on along the minus strand of JABMNQ010000115.1, from coordinate 19,936 downwards.
AATAATGTTCTCAATAGTTTAATTGCAGCATCAGTTAAATTTTCTTTTAAATTAAATATTGGTTGCCCTAAAAATTATGAACCTAAAAAATTTGTACTCGATTGGGCAAAAAATAATAAAGCAAAAATTAATATTTATAATGATGCTAAAAAAGCAGTTAAAAATGCAGATGTGATTTTTTCAGATAAAGTTATTTCATTAAATGACAAAGTAAACAAAACCAAAAAGATTAGAGACTTTAAAAATTTTCAGATTAATTCTAAATTAATGAGTTTTGCCAAAAAAAATACAACATTTTTGCATTGCCTTCCAAGAGGCACCGAGGTTTCTAATGAAGTTTTTTTAGGAAAGAATTCTGAAGTATGGTTACAAGCCCTAAATAGAGTGCACGTTCAAAAAAGTATTCTTTTGTATTGTTTTGGAAAATTAAGGTAGAGGTTTAGGGTTGTCACTATTTTGATTTAAGTATTTAATTAGAGAGGCTCTGTCTGCTTCTTTTCTCAAACCAGCGTAAGACATTTTAGTTCCTTTTAAGTAGGATCCGGGGTTTGTTAAAAAACCATTTAATTCTTCAAATGTCCATTCTTTACCATAGGACGCCAAGGCTTTTGAATATTTATAATCAGATACGTCTCCAACTTTACGCCCAACCACACCATAAAGCATAGGCCCAATTTTATTTGCACCCCCTTTTTTTATTGAGTGGCAAGCAGCACACTTTTTGAAAATTGCCTCACCAGTTGTAACATCACCTAAAGCCATGATGGCAGCTATATCAATTTTTTCTACCACTTCTGTCATCTGCGTTGCTAAGGAAGTTGATTGGCTTTCTACCTCAACTTGATAACCAGGTGTTTCAGGTTTTTTAACATGAAAAATACCATCAGCAATTTTGCCTAGGCCAATAACCAGAAGTGCAACCATTAAGATTGCAGCAATAATTTTATTTAACTCAAACGAATCCATATAAATTTTATTATTTTCCAGATATAACATGATAATTAAAAAAAATACTTAAATTTTAATTTTTAATTTTACGTCTGTTAGACGCGCAAGTTACAGAATTTATAATGACTAAAACATTAATTTTAATCCCTTCAAGGATGTCTGCAACTAGATTGCCTGGGAAACCTCTTTTAAAAATTAATAATTTATCAATAATCTCTCATGTTTTTAAGAAAGCTGAAGAAGCCAATATTGGTGATGTTGTTGTTGCAACAGAGGACCAAGAAATATTAGAAGATGTTGTCAATAACGGTGGAAAAGCAATTTTAACTACTAGTGATCATAAAACTGGCACAGATAGAATTTTTGAAGCCTATAAAAAACTCAATTTAAAAAATATTGATTTTGTATTAAATCTTCAAGGAGACGAACCTGCTATCAATAAAACGGACATTATAAATTTAAATAATTTTATGATTAATAACAATTCTGAGATAGGAACTTTAGCTGCAAAAATAAAAGATGATGTAATGCTCAACGATGAAAATGTCGTTAAGGTCCATACTGAATACAAGCTAGAGGAAAATAATTTTCCATCAGCATTAAACTTTAGCAGACATAGCATGTCTGCTAATAATCAAAATACCTATCATCATATTGGAATATATTCATACAAGGTGAGCGCATTAGAAAAATTTATAAATTTAGATCAGACAATTAATGAAAAAAAAAATAGATTAGAACAATTAAGAGCTCTAGATAATAATTTAAAAATTAATGTAGCTTTGGCAAAATATTCTCCTATTGGGGTAGATACAGAAGAAGATTATCTGGCTATAAAAAAAATTATGGAATATAAATTATAAAATGAGAAAAATTTATTTCCAAGGAACTTTTGGTGCTTACTCACATTTAGCAGCATTAGAAATTGAGCCAAATTCAGAGATTATTCCATGTAAAACATTTGATGAATGTTTCATAAAGGCGTCATTAGAAAATGATTCTCGAATAGTGATACCTGAGTCAAACCGAATTACGGGAAATATTGGAATAGAGTATTTAATTTTTAAGTATAGATTAAATATTTATGCAGAACATTTTCAAAAGATTGAACATAATTTATTAGGAAAACCAGGGAGCAGCCTAAGTGATATTAAAGATGTATTTTCTCACGCTCAAGCCTTATCTCAATGTTCAAATTTTATAAAAAAAAATAACTTAGTTGAGCATATTCGAGCTGACACAGCTGGATCTGCTGAAACTATTTCAAAAAATAAAATTAAAAGTGAAGCGGCAATTGCTTCATTATTGAGTGCAAAAATTTACAAACTTAAAATACTTGCTCCAAATATTGAAAATGAAAATGGAAATACAACTCGATTTTTAATTATGGGTAAAGAAGTTTTACAACCTAATTTTGAAAATAAAAAATATATAACTTCTTTTTTATTTAAGTTAAAAAGTAAACCTGCTGCTCTCTATCAATCATTAGGAGGTTTTGCTATTAATGGAGTTAATCTTACAAAACTTCAGAGCTATCCCGAACAAAATTCATTCGAATCGTATTTCTTTTTATGTGATTTAGATGGCCACATAGAAGATCCAAAAGTTCAAAAATCATTGGAAGAATTAGGACTTCATTGTCAAGACTTTCACGTGCTAGGTGTTTTTGAGGCTGATAAATTTAGAGAAAAATAATCTAGAAACTTTTCTTGTAGATTGGAAAACATTACTGTTATAATAGTTTCGGAGGCTAGAGGTGGATGTTGCTTGAACCCGACCAGATCTTAACAGAAGCAGTCGTAGAGACAGTTTTTCAGGTTCTAGTCTCCTTATAAAAAATGAATAAAAATACAAAAGTTTTAGCTCTAAAATATAGACCACAGACATTCGATGACCTTATAGGTCAAGACGTCGTTGCTGAAACTATATCTAATTCAATCAAGGCGAATAAAGTGCCCAATGCTTATCTTTTTACGGGGATTAGAGGAATTGGAAAAACAACTACTGCAAGAATAGTCGCTAAATCCTTAAATTGTTCAAATGGTATCGATAATTTATGTAAGAACGAGCTTTGTGAAAATTGTACAGCCATTGCAAATTCAAATCATATTGATGTTTTGGAAATGGATGCAGCCAGCAAAACAGGAGTTGATGATGTTAGAGATCTTATTGAATTTTCCAGGTATGGCCCAACAACAGCTAAATATAAAATATTTATTATTGATGAAGTTCATATGCTCAGTAAGCAGGCGTTCAATGCCTTATTAAAAACTTTAGAGGAGCCACCAGAGTATTTAAAGTTTATTTTTGCAACAACTGAAATAAAAAAAATTCCAATTACTGTAGTATCGCGTTGCCAAAGATTTGATCTGTCTAGAATTAAGTCATTAGAATTATTTAATTTTATTAAAGAAATTAAAGTTAAAGAAAATGGTAATGCATCTGATGATGTTCTTAAACTAATTGTTAAAATTTCTGAAGGGTCAGTTAGAGATGCCCTATCATTGCTTGATAGAGCATTGCTTACATTAGACAAAGACAGAGAACTAGACTTAACCTCTGCCCAAAAAATATTTGGTTACTTTGACAAGTCTCAACTAATTAGTTTATTTGAGCTTATATTTGAAGGTAAAGAAAAACAGGTTTTGAATATTTATAGAGAAATATATAATCAAGGAGTTGAGCCCAAAATATTCATAAATGATTTTCTAGAGCTATTATATTATTTTAAAAATATTGAGTCATTAAATATTGAGGGAACAAATTTTTCATTAAATGACGAAGAGTTTAATAGGATTCAAGCAATCTCTGGAAAAGTTAATAGTGAAACTTTAATATTATTTTGGCAATTTACTATTAAAACACTGGAAGAACTCGACATTGTCTCCAATCAACATCTGTCTATGGAAATGTTTTTAATTAGACTGATTCATTTAAAAGGTATTAAGAAGGTATTAAATATTGATAACGAAGAGGTACCAGAACAAAGAGAAAGCATCAATCATACCCGACCCTTACAAAAAAAAGAAGATGACGACTTGTTTGGAATAAAAGACAAAGCAGAAACGATTGGCCAAATGAAAAATATTGTTCAAGAGAAAGATATAAAAATAAAAGACAATAAAGAAATTGAATTACAAACAAAGCTAATAAATTCCTTCGATAATTTGTTGGAAGTATGCTCCTCTAAAAAAGAGATTAAATTAAAATATGAATTAGAAAAGAATGTTAATCTTGTAAGCTTTGAAAATAAAAGAATTGAAATCTCTTTTAATGAGGATCTAGATAAAGATTTTATTAAAGACTTGTCTTTAAAACTTTATGAGTGGACCAGTGAGAGATGGATAATAACATTAAGTAAAACAAAAGGTCAGCCATCTAAAAAAGAAGAAGAAATTAATTTAAAAAAAGAGTTAATAGAGGCTGTAAAAAAGTCACAAATTTATAATGATATTTTGCAAAAATTTCCTGATGCAGAGTTAATTGATGTTAGACCAAAAGAGGATGAGAGTAAAAATGACTGATTTTACAAAAATATTAGATAAAGCCAAAGAATTAGAATCCAAAATGAAAGAGAGCCAGGAAAAAATTAAAAATATTCAGGCCGAAGGAACATCAGGCTCCAATTCTATAAAAGTTACATTAAATGGCGAAAATGAAATGATTAAAATACATTTATCTGATGAGGTTATGAAAGAAGATAAGGTTATAATAGAAGACTTAATTGTAGCAGCTCACAATAACGCAAAATCTGAACTAAAGTCTAAAATATCTGAGGAACTTTCAAAGTCTACAAGTGGATTGGGTATTCCCGGTTTTAAATGGCCACTTTAATTGAATGCAAAATATTCACGAAATAGAAGAGTTAATCAAATTAATTGCTAAGCTTCCAGGTTTAGGACCTAAATCTGCGAAAAGAATTGTGCTAAAACTTATTAACAATAGAGATGAACTGGTTAAACCAATGGCTAATACCTTAGCCCAAGTTTATAAAAATGTAATTAGATGTCAATCTTGCGGAACTTTAAAATCTAACTCCTTAGGTTGTAATAATTGTGAGAATACAAAAGAGAAATATAATAAAATATGTGTTGTTGAAGATATAGCGGACCAATGGTCTATAGAAAATTCAAATATTTATAAAGGATACTTCCATATTCTTGGGGGAACAATTGCATCCGCCGGTCAAAGAAAGGAGGACCTTTTAATTAATTCATTAGTTGAAAGAGTTATTAAAGAAAATATAGAAGAGGTTATATTAGCAACAAGTGCAACTGTTGAGGGTCAAACAACAGCTTATTATATTCAGGATAGTCTTAAACAAACCAATACAAAGGTCACAAAACTAGCACAAGGTTTACCAGTGGGTGGTGAAATTGAAAACCTTGATGATGGAACGTTGTATTCCGCTTTTAAAAATAGATCTGGAATAAAAACTAGCTCTGACTAGATTTTTTCAATAACCTATTAAAGTGTAATAATGGTTCAGTATAACCAGATGGTTGCAATCTCCCATGAAAAACTAAATCACAAGCAGCTTTGAAAGCAACCGACTTATCAAAGTTTGGTGACATATTTTCATAACCCGATCTACCTGATCGGTTATATGCTGCATCATCTTTATTTTGGTCATCTACAATTTTTGCCATTTTTTTCATAATTTCGAGAACTTGTTTATTTGTACAAATTCCATGATGAATCCAATTAGCAATATGTTGTGAAGAAATTCTTAAAGTGGCTCTATCTTCCATTAAACCAACATTGTTAATATCAGGTACTTTTGAGCAACCCACACCTTGATCAATCCACCTTACCACGTATCCCAAAAGTGTTTGTGCAGAATTTGAAATTTCAGAATTAATTTCCTCAATTGACCAGTTTGGTCTATCAGCTACTGGTATGGTTAGAAGGTCATCAAGCTTTGCTGGCTGTCTATTTTGTAATTCTTTTTGTTTTTCAAAAATATTTATTTCATGATAATGAATTACATGAAGGGCAGCCGCTGTAGGTGACGGCACCCAAGCACAATTTGCCCCAGCTTTTAAGTGACCAGTTTTTTGTTCCATCATATCTGCCATTTTATCAGGCATAGCCCACATTCCTTTGCCAATTTGAGCTTTGCCGGAAAGACCACACTGAAGACCAATATCTACATTATTATTTTCATATGCACCGATCCATTTAGATGATTTCATATCACCTTTTTTAATCATAGGACCAGCCTCCATTGAAGTATGCATTTCATCACCAGTTCGGTCAAGAAAGCCCGTGTTAATAAAAAATACTCTATTTTCAAGTGATCTAATACACTCTTTTAAATTTGAAGAAGTTCTTCGTTCCTCATCCATGATGCCAATTTTACAAGTATATTTTTCTAACTCCAAAACTTCTTCAACTTTAGTAAAAATTAAATCTGTAAATGAAGTTTCATCTGGACCATGCATTTTTGGTTTAACAATATAAATAGACCCAGTTCTTGAAGTACTTTTTTTATTTAAATCATGAAGGCATGCAGCTGTAGTAATAAATGCATCCATTATTCCTTCTGGGATTTCAGATCCATTTTTTAAAGTAATGGCAGAATTGGTCATCAGATGACCAACATTTCTTATTAATAGTAAGCTTCTTCCGTGTAATTTTAAATCTGTTCCATCCTTAGAGGTATAACTTCTGTCTCCATTTAATTTACGTTCATGAGTTACACCTTTCTTTTTAAATTGTGATTTTAAATCACCTTTCATTAGACCAAGCCAGTTACGGTAGCAAATGACTTTATCCTCAGCATCGACAGCAGCAACACTATCCTCATTGTCACAAATAGTTGAAATAGCGGACTCTAAAATAATATCATGTATTGCTGCACTATCTTGATTGCCATCAGGATTATGGATTTCGAGTGAATTATCCGCATCAAAAATAATATCTATATGAAGGTTATTATTTTTTAATAAAAGCGAAGATAAATGATCAGCTTTTTTTACATAACCTATAAATTGATCGGGATTTTTTAGTTTTAGATTTAATTGATTATTATTAACTTCAGGAATTCCTGAAATATCTTTCCAGCTTCCTTTTTCAAGGGGTGCATTTTTATCTAGAAAATTACGCCCATAGTCTATTACCTTTTGTCCTCTTATTGGGTTATATACTTTTCCTATTACTGCTCCTTTTGTTTCAGGGATTACATCAGTGCCATATAAACTATTATATAAACTCATCCATCTTGCATTAGCAGCGTTCAGTGCATACCTTTCATTCATGATTGGAACTACTAATTGTGGTCCCGCAATATCAGTTATTTCTTCATCAACATTACTTGTTTTGATTTTAAAATTAGGACCCACTTCTTTTAGATAGTTAATTTCTTTTAAAAATTTTTTATATTCTTCTAAGTTGATTTCATTGCCTCTATTTGCAATGTGCCAAGCATCGATTTTTTTTTGTAAATCTTCTCTCATTGCTAATAGGTCTTTATTTTTTGGAGCTAATTCATGAACCACTCTATCAAAACCTTCCCAGAATTTTTCTGAAGAGATATTTGTATCTTTAAGCAACTCTTCATTAACGAAGTTAAGTAATTTATTAGAAACTGATAGATTATGTATTTTTGTATATTGTTCTTTCATAGCACCCATTTTACCCCATCTGTATTTTTGCCTGAGAGTTTTGCTCCATCGGCGAGATTAAATCTCTTTCCAGAGTGTTATGTTTTTTTATCGGTCCTTTTGCCTGAGAGTTTCCGGGGTGGTTGCTCCTTCGGCGCTATTTTTTATAGTCTCTCCCGATATTATGATTGAGAGTACTTGTTAATAAAATTATGTCAAATATAAATTATTTCAAACATTTTATTGCCTTTTTTGTTAATTAATCAATAATTAAAATATCTATATGAAAAATTATTTAAACTTTGAAACTGATATTAAAAACCTAGAAAGTGAAATAGAAAAGCTAAAAGATCCTTACAATCAAGATGGACTTTCAGAAGTAGACACTAAGAAGATTTTAGAATCTCAAAAAGAAATAGATATAAAATTAAAAGAAATTTATTCTAATTTAGATCCTTGGCAGACAACTTTAGTTGCTAGACATGAAGATAGACCGAAAGCAAAATTTTTTATAGATAATTTATTTGAAGATTTTATTCTATTATCAGGAGATAGATTTTATGGAGAAGATAAATCAGTTGTAGCAGGATTTGCAAAATTTAATGAAAAGTCTGTTTTGGTTATAGGGCAAGAAAAGGGTGACAGTCTTGAAACTAGAATAGAAAGAAATTTTGGAATGATGAGACCTGAAGGTTATAGAAAAACAATTAGATTAATGAATCTTGCAAATAAATTTAATATTCCAATAATTTCATTTATAGACACCCCTGGCGCTTACCCAGGTGTAGGTGCTGAGGAAAGAGGACAGGCTGAAGCAATTGCAAAATCAATAGAATGTTGCATGTCATTAGATGTTCCAACGCTTGCAATTGTAATAGGTGAGGGTGGCTCAGGTGGAGCAATAGCACTAGCCTCATCTAATAAAGTTATTATGTTAGAAAATGCAATCTATTCAGTAATATCCCCAGAAGGATGTGCTACCATTTTATGGAGAGACCCAAAAAGAACTTTAGAGGCTGCAAAAGCAATGAAATTATCATCTAAAGATCTTTTGGAGTTAAAGGTAATTGATGAAATTATCCCAGAGCCAGTTGGTGGGGCTCATCGAGATAGAGATTTAATTTTAGATAATGTCAGAAGATCAATCGTAAATAATTTAAATGAGTTTGAGAACATGACCGGAGAAGAAATTTTTAACCATAGAAAAAATAAGTTTTTAAGCATTGGAAGAACCAAGGGTTTCGTTAGTCAACTAGATGATTTAAGCACACTAAGCATTAAAAAGAGTAAAGTTAATATATTTATTGAAAAATTCTTTAAATCTAAAATCAATTTAGCAGCAGCGGCTGTTGTATTAGCCTTATTATCTTATTTGGTTTTTTTTCTATAAAGCACCACAGCAGTTTTTAAATTTTTTGCCTGTTGCTTCACACTTTTCATTTCTTGAAAGTTTTTCACCTTTTTTTTGAATTAATAAGCACTTAGGGTCGCTGGATGTTTCTTTCTTAATTGTTTTAACAGTATTTTCACTTGGTTCTTGGACTATTTTTAGATTAATTAAAATTGTAACAAAATCAATTTTTAATTTGTTTAATAAACTTTCAAAAAGATAAAAAGCCTCTTTTTTATATTCAACCAAAGGATCTCTTTGACCATAAGATCTAAGACCAATCACTTGTCTTAATTGTTCTAGATATTGAATATGAGACTTCCAATTTAAATCAATACACTGAAGGAAAATTCTTTTCTCAATTTCTTTAGCTTTTTCTTCATTCAACATGTTAATTCTTTCATTTCTAGCTTCTATAAATTTAGAATTAATTCTTTCTTTGAATTCTTGATCATTTAAATTTATTAGATTTTCAAATTCATTGTCATTGGTACTTTTTCCAAGTAAAATCTTTAATTGGTTATTAAATTCATTGTTTTTAGTTTTTGATACCTTTTGAGATTTCAAACCAATTAAATGATTCATAATTTCTGATAAAAACTCATCAGAATAATCAAAAACTTTTTCGTTATTCATAACATTATTTCTTTGAGAAAAAATTACATGTCTCTGGTCATTTAAAACATCATCAAATTTTAGTAAGTTTTTTCTTATATCAAAATTTCTTGCTTCAACTTTTTGTTGTGCTCGTTCAAGTGCTTTATTTATCCATGGGTGATCAATACTCTCACCATTTTTTAATCCAAGTTTTTGAAGTATGTTGTTCATGGATTCAGAACCAAAAATTCTCATCAAATCATCTTCTAAGCTAACATAAAAGATTGAACTTCCTTCGTCTCCTTGCCGTCCAGCTCTTCCTCTGGCTTGATTATCGACTCTTCTAGACTCCATTCTTTCAGTGCCAATTACAAATAGTCCACCTAATGATTTTATCTTATTCTTATTTACTAGTAGCTCTTCATCAGGCTGACTTCCTCTTTTTCCACCGAGTTGAATGTCAACACCACGTCCAGAAATGCTCGTAGTGATTATGACTGAATTCATTTTCCCTGCATTTGCAATGATTTCCGCTTCATTTTCGTGGTTTTTTGCATTTAGCACAACGTGGTTTATTTTTTTTTCATTTAATAATTTAGAATATATTTCAGACTTATTAATGCTTGAGGTAAAAACTAAAATTGGCTGACCTTGTTTATGACACTCAAGAACTTTATCTATAATCGCTTTATTTTTTTCTAATTCGGTTCTAAAGATTTGATCGTTCCAATCCTTTCTAATCATCATTTTATTAGTAGGGATAACAACTACTATTAAATCATATATTTCATAAAATTCTTGGGATTCTGTTGCAGCTGTCCCAGTACATCCTGAAATTTTATCGTAAAGCTTAAAATAATTTTGATAAGTTATTGATGCAAGGGTTTGGTTTTCAGCCTGCACATCTATTCTTTCTTTTGCCTCAAGAGCTTGGTGGAGCCCATCACTGTATCTTCTACCTTCCAATATTCTTCCTGTTAATTCATCAATAATTTTTAAAGATCCATCTTTAACAATATAATCTCTTCCCTTTTCAAATAAATGATTAGCTCTTAAAGATTGATTCACATGATGTACAAGGCTTAAATTTTCAGGGTCATAAAAATTATTATTTTTTAATATTCCAGCATTAGAAAATATTTGCTCTACATTATCTATTCCTTCATTTGTAAGTAATATATTTTTATCTTTTTCGTCTATTTCATAATGCTCTAGTTTTAGCATTCTAATTAATTTATCAATAGCAAGATACTGCTCAGTTTTATCTTCTGCGGCACCAGATATTACGAGTGGTGTTCTAGCTTCATCAATTAAACAAGAATCTATTTCATCAACAATTGCATATATGTGACCTCTCTGAACCATTTGCTCTTTAGAGAATTTCATATTATCTCTTAAGTAATCAAAGCCTAACTCACTGTTTGTTGCGTAAGTTATGTCAAAATTGTAATTTCTCTTTCTTTCATAGTCATCATGGTCATTATTAATGTAGCCAGATGTTAGTCCTAGAAATTGATAAATTTCCCCCATTTCGTCAGAATCTCTTTGTGCCAAATAATCATTAACAGTGACAATGTGAACGCCTTTACCATGTAAAGCATTTAGATAAGCAGCCAAACATATAGTTAGTGTTTTTCCTTCACCAGTTCTCATCTCTGCTATTTTTCCTTCGTGAAGTACAACGCCCCCTATTATTTGAACATCGTAATGTCTTTCATTTCTAGTTCTTTTAGATGCCTCACGCACAAGCGCAAAAGCTTCAGGTAATAAGCTATTTATAGCGGCACCTTCGCTAAGCTTTTTTTTAAGTTCTGTTGTTTTTTTAGGAAAGTCTTCGTCTGCAATATCTTTAATTGCACCTTCAAAAGAATTAACCCTTTCAACAATCTTAGCAACTCTATCAAGCTCCTTTTGATTGCTTGATTTAATGAACTTTGAGATAAAATTTAAAGGATTAAGCATCTTATTTTTTGATATATAATTAATTACAACTTTTAATATAAGTATTAAATAAATATTTTAAATAGATGACAATAAACCTAGGAAACTTTATGAACACACAAGCCTTAAAATCAAAAATGCAGGACTTTCAAGATTTAGAACACATTGATGGAGTTTCAATTTCAACCGTTTGTGCAAATTTATATAGCAAACCAAGAGATGATCTTGTTATGTTTTATTTTAGAGATGGGGCAAATTATGCATCTGTTTACACTCAGTCCAAAATAGTTTCAGAAAACATAAAATGGAATTTAGGTATAAAATGTAAAAAAATAAAGTCACTTTTAATAAATACGAGAAATGCAAACGCATTTACAGGACCCGAAGGTTATAAGGCGCTAAAAGAAATAGCAGAAGAAATTTCAATCCAGCTCTCAAAGAAGCAAAATGAAGATGAAGATCATCCAAAAAAAATATTGGGTAATGAGATACTTTTTGGTTGCACTGGAACAATAGGTGAAAAATATCCAACTGAAAAAATAAAAAAGAATATTCCAGAATTAATAAAAAAAATTAAATATACCCAAAATAAATTAATTTGGATGAAGGCAGCCTTGGGAATAATGACAACAGATTTAAAACCAAAACTTACAATGGAAGAGTGCAAAATTGGTAATAAAAAAATTAAAATTTATGGGATTGCAAAAGGATCGGGGATGATTTTTCCAAATATGGCCACAACATTAGGCTATATATTTACAGATGCAGATCTTTCAAATGATATTTTAAGTAAATTGCTTAAAAAAAATATCGACACAACCTTTAATGCAATTACTTGTGATGGAGATACTAGCACTAATGACATGGTTTCAATTTTTTCAACAGGAAAAATTAAAAACTCTATGATTAACAACATTAATGATAAAAGAATGAAATCTTTTGATAAAGCCTTACACTCAGTATTATTAAATTTATCTAAAAAAATAGTTGCAGATGGTGAGGGTGCCACTAAATTTATAACAATAAATGTTATTAAATCAAAAAGCGATAATGATGCAAAAAAAATAGCCTTTTCTATTGCTAATTCCAATCTTGTTAAAACTGCTATTGCTGGAGAAGATCCAAATTGGGGAAGAATAATAATGGCTATTGGGAAATCTGGCATAAATATAAATTTAGATAAATTATCGATCAATTTTAGTAATATAAAAATTATAGAAAAGGGAAAAATTTTTAAGAACTACAAAGAGAGTGAGGTTGCAAATTATATGAAGGGTTCAGCAATAGATATCTCAATAAATTTAAATTTAGGGACAAAAAACTTCACAGCTTACACCATGGATTTAACTAAAAAATATATAGAAATTAACGCAGACTATAGAAGCTAATTTACTATTGAATAAAGAACATTCGTTATTAACTATATTTTATGATTAAATATAAACTTATATGTAAAGACTGTGAAACGACTTTTGATAGTTGGTTTTCAACCTCGCGAGAGTATGAGAAGCTAAAAAAAAAAGTTTTCTTAATTGTCATTTTTGCAACTCATTGAATGTTGAAAAAACTTTAATGTCTCCAAGTGTATTTATGTCAAAAAACAATATTATGATTGATACACCAAGTCAAAAATATAAAGAGATAAAAAAAACGATATCTCAATATCAAGAATTTATTAAAAAAAATTTCAATTATGTCGGTGAAAATTTTGCTTATGAAGCAAGATCTATACATTACAAAAATAAAAAATCTTCTAAGGGAATTTATGGTACCGCAACAAATGAAGATCTTAAAGAATTAAAAGAAGAGGGTATACAAGCTGAAATAATTCATTGGATAAAAGATAACACTAATTAAATTTTTACAAATTTTACAATATAATTAACAGATGTGTCTCGACTTATTTTCCAACTTTTATCCAATATATTAAATTGCATACCATCTAATTTTTTTAGTGATAAATTATTTTTTTTAGAAATATTTATTAGATCTTCAGGTTTTACAAATTTTTCCCAATCATGAGTTCCAATAGGAAGCCATTTTAAAATATATTCAGCGCCCACAATCGCAAAGACATATGATTTTAATGTTTTGTTTAAGGTAGCAACAAACATTATGCCATTCTTTTTTAATAATTTAGAACTCTCTTTAATAAAAAAATCTATATCATTAACATGTTCAACTATTTCCATGTTTAAAATCACATCAAATTTTGTTTTAGTTTTAAGTTTTTCTGGTGAGGCAACCTTATAATTTATTTTAAGTTTATTTTTTTTTGCATGAAATTTTGCAACTGCTATATTTTTTTTGGAAGCATCTATCCCAACTACATTGGCACCCAGTCTACACATTGGCTCTGATAACAAGCCACCCCCACAACCAATATCTAATAATTTGATATTTTTTAATGGTTTATCAGAATGATTAATATTAAAATCCTTAATTATATTTTCTTTTATATATTTAATTCTTATAGGATTGAAATTATGTAATGGTTTAAATTTTCCATTAGGATTCCACCATTCTTCTGCAATTTTGGAAAATTTTTCGATTTCTTTTTTATTTACTGAATTCATAATAGATGACTTGTGGACATAACAATTAAGATGTATTTTATCAAATAAATTAAACAAAATTATCAATGAAAACTGTTGTATTAAAGTTCGGTGGAACTTCTGTTGGAAGTATAGATAGAATTAAGAATGTGGCAAAAATTATTGCCTCTTATAAAAGAAAAAAATTTGGAGTTATTGTAGTTTCTTCAGCAATGAGCGGAACAACTAACGATCTTATTAAAAAAACTAAAGAATTAAGTAATAATTTTGATTCAGCAGAATATGACGTTTTATTATCAACTGGCGAACAAGCTGCGTGTGCATTAATTGCGGGCAGACTGAAACATTTGGGCATGAAAGCTAGATCTTGGATGTCTTGGCAACTTCCAATTATCACTGAAGGCCCATATAGCGCCTCAAGAATTAGCAAGATTAATAAAACTAAAATACTTACTTTTATGAAATCTGGTGGAATTCCAATTATAACTGGTTTTCAAGGAATTAATTTAGAAAATAGAATTACAACACTTGGAAGAGGTGGAACGGATGCTTCAGCAATAATGTTAGCAAAATTTTTTAACGCAGATGCATGTGATATATATACCGATGTAGATGGTGTATATACTACAGATCCAAGAAATCACTCAAAAGCAAAAAAAATCTTTAAAATTTCATATGATGAGATGTTGGAGATGGCATCACTTGGAGCAAAGGTTATGCAACCAACTTCAGTACAAGATGCTAAATTAAATAATATAAGTTTTTCTGTAAAATCCTCATTTGAGAAAAAAAAAGGTACATTAATTACAGGAGATAAAAAAACCTTTAGCAACCAAATTATAACAGGAATTACTTCTACAAAAAATGATGCCAAAGTTACAATAGTTGGTGTTAAAGATGAACCAGGGGTTGCTGCTGCTGTTTTTAAGCCATTATCACTTAATCAAATCAATGTTGATATGGTAGTTCAAAATATTTCCTTAAATGGAAAAGAAACAGATTTAACTTTTACAATCAAATCTGAAGATTTAAAAAAAACTGAGAAAATAATTAAGAAAAATAAAAAAATTTCTTTTAGAAGATTTACATATGATAATAATGTTTCAAAAGTCTCAATAATTGGTGTTGGCATGATTACCACTCCAGGAATTACTTACCGAATGTTTCAGGCATTAGCCTCTAAAAAAATTAATATAATGGTCATTTCAACATCTGAAATTAAAATTTCAGTCTTAATTTCTAATAAGCAAATAAAAAAAGCTGTAGCAGCGCTTCATAAAGAATTTAAATTAGATTAATAAATGAGCTTAAGACCATTTAGGGATATCCACCGAAAAAAAACAAAAGTCATTAATGTTGGCGATGTGAAGGTTGGTGGAGACAATCCTATTTCCGTTCAATCAATGACCAATACGTTAACCACAGATATTCAAGCTACCATAAAACAAATAAACGATATTCATGAAGAAGGAGCTGATCTCGTCAGAGTTTCATGTCCAGATAAAGAATCTTCTTTAGCGCTTAAAGAAATTACCAAACATGTATCTGTACCAATTATCGCAGATATTCATTTTCACTATAAAAGAGCAATAGAAGCAGCTGAAAACGGAGCAAAATGTTTAAGGATTAATCCAGGAAATATTGGCGATAAAACAAAAATACATGATGTTTTAAGTGCCGCTAAAAATAATGGCTGTTCTATACGAATTGGTGTTAATGCCGGCTCACTTGAAAAGGATATTTTAGAGAAATATAAAGAACCATGCCCAGAAGCACTAGTTGAAAGTGCACAAAGAAATATAAAAATTTTAGAAGATCAAGATTTCTTTAATTTTAAAATAAGTGTTAAGTCTTCAGATATTTTTTTATCCATGGCAGCGTACCGTCAACTTTCAAATGTTACGGATTATCCTCTTCATTTAGGAATTACAGAGGCTGGAGGTTTTGTTTCTGGCAGTGTTAAATCTTCTATAGGTCTTGGCTCACTTTTATTGGATGGAATAGGAGATACAATAAGAATTTCTTTATCGGATGATCCGGTTAAAGAGATTAAAATAGGCAATGAAATATTAAAATCACTCAATTTAAGAAACAGAGGTGTAAAAATTATATCTTGCCCATCTTGCGCTAGACAAGCATTTCAAGTAATTGACACAGTTAAAACCTTAGAAGAAAAGCTCTCTCATATAAAAACTCCTTTAACTTTATCAATTATTGGCTGTGTAGTTAATGGACCAGGAGAAGCTGCAATGACAGACATAGGAATAACTGGGGGTGGTAAAGGAAATAATATGCTTTATTTATCTGGCATTCAAAGTGAAAAAGTTTTATCAGAAGACATAATATCAAGAGTCGTAAAAGAAGTTGAAAAAAAAGCTGCAGAACTTGATAAAAAACTATAATGATACCTCTAAAAACAATTGAAGATTTAATATCTAAGCATTCTGTACTAGAAAAAGAACTATCAACTGGTGATGTAGATAAAAAACTTTTTGCTGAAAAATCTAAAGAATATTCAGATTTAAATGATGTAATTGATGATGCTAAAAAATATTTTTCACATGATGTAGAAAGAAAAGATTTGAAGAAAATATTGGATGACCCAAGTAGTGATAATGAATTCAAAGAAATGGCCGAAATAGAATTGAAAGATCTTAAGCTAGAAAATGAAACAATAGGAAAAAAATTAAAATTATTTTTATTACCAAAAGATGAAGCTGATAAAAAAAATGCCATTATAGAAATTAGAGCTGGTACAGGAGGTTTAGAGGCAAGTTTATTTGCTTCAGATCTTTTTAAAATGTATGAAAAAGTTAGTAATAAAAAAAAATGGGAATTAGAAATAATTAGTATGTCACAGAGTGAAGCTGGCGGACTTAAAGAGGTTATCGCTTCTATTAGAGGAAAAAATATTTATTCAACCTTAAAGTATGAGAGTGGTGTACATCGTGTTCAGAGAGTTCCTGATACAGAAACTCAAGGAAGAATTCATACCTCTGCAGCAACAGTAGCTGTTTTGCCAGAAGCGGAGGAGGTTGATGTAAAAATAAATGATTCTGATTTGAGAATAGACGTTTTTAGAGCTGGAGGACCAGGGGGACAATCTGTTAATACAACCGATAGTGCGGTACGAATAACTCATATTCCAACAGGCCTGTCAGTTTCACAGCAAGATGAAAAATCTCAACATAAGAATAAAGCCAAAGGAATGAAAATTTTAAGATCAAGACTTTATGATTTAGAAAGATCAAGAATAGACCAAGAAAGGTCTCAAGATAGAAAAAGTAAAATTGGCACAGGAGATAGATCTGAGAGGATCAGAACTTATAACTTTCCACAAGGAAGAGTAACAGACCATCGTATTAATTTAACATTACATAAGCTTGAGGAATTTTTAGAAGGAGAGGCCTTTGATGAAATGGTTGAAACTTTAACACTCCAAGCGCAAGAAGAAAAACTAAGTAATCTTAAATAAAAATGAATATTGAAAATGTTTTAATTGAGGGAATTAATGCTTTGCAAATAAGTAGAGTATCAAATCCACAGCTAGATAGTGAAATCTTATTATCTAATTCAATAAATAAAGATAAAAAACATATTATCTTAAATCCTAAAGAAATTTTGAATACAGATCAATTAACTAATTTCAAAAATTTAATTGAAAGAAGAAAAAAAGGAGAGCCAATAGCCTATTTAATAAATAAAAAAGAATTTTGGAATAATGAATTTTTTGTTAATAAGGATGTATTGATTCCCAGACCAGATACTGAATTAATAATTGAAGAAGTATTAAAAATTTATTCAAAAAATACACAGCTACAAGTTTTGGATATTGGAACAGGGTCTGGATGTATTCTGTTATCGATATTAAAAGAGAGAAGCAATTTTTATGGAACAGGAATAGATATTTCTAAAAAAAGTATAAATGTAAGCAAATTCAATGCTAAACATCTAAACTTGAATAATAGAGTAAAATTTTTTCATTCTAGTGTTGACAATTTCAAAATTGGCAAATATGATCTAATTGTTTCAAACCCTCCTTATATTGAATTGTTAAGTTTAAAATATTTGGAAAAAGATGTTGTTAATTTTGAGCCAAAATTAGCTTTAAGTGGCGGGTTTGATGGTTTTTCAAAAATCAGAAAAGTAATTAGTAAAGCAAGCGCTCTGATTAAGAAAAATGGTAAGTTTATTTTAGAGATAGGTTTTAATCAAAAAAATAAAGTTATGAAAATATTAAAAGAAGAAGGTTTTTATATAAACAAAGCTATAAAAGATTATGGCAACAACGATCGCTGTATAATCAGCACTAAAATTTAAATTGAAAATAAAATTATGGTAACATTTAGAAGCAATAATACTAATAACAACAGAAGACCTCCATTTAGAAGCAATAATAATAGAAGACCTCCATTTAGAAGCAATAATGAAGAATCAAAATTTTCGAATAATGATAATTTTCAAAGAAATGTTCCAGGTAGAAATAATCATAATGCTGATAAATTAATTGAAAAATATAATGATTTAGCAAGAGAAGCGCTCGCAAATGAAGATAAGATTTTATCTGAAAATTATTTTCAACATGCCGATCATTTTACAAGAGTTAAAAACGAGCAAGAAAGTCTTAGAATGGTAAGAGTTAATTCATCTCCAGTAGAGGTAAAACCTATTGCGCCCATAGATTCCATAGATCAAGTTGAAAAACCAGTTAAAATTGAAGCTGAAACAGTTAAAAAAATAACTCCAGAAATTGAAGTTAAAAGGGTCGTAAAAACAATTGAGAAAAAAACTGTAGAAAAAAAGCCTGCAGCAATTTAATTTAGGCCAATAATTAGTTCTGATTTTAAAACATCTAGTTTAATTCTGGTAACTTCAAACACTTCTCTCTCCTTACCTTTAAGAGTTTTTCCAGAAGGCAACTTTAATTTTTGAGAGTTAATTTTTTTTCCATTTTCGACCACTTCATAATGTAAATGTGGACCAGTAGAGTTTCCAGTTGAGCCAACATAGCCAATTATTTGACCCTGCTTAACTCTTGAGCCTTCCTTAATTTCTCGCGCAAAATTTTTCATATGAGCATAGATTGTTTCGTATGTTGAGTTGTGTTTTATTTTTACACAATTTCCACCACCTCCACACCATCTAGCTCTTGTGATAACACCGCTACCTGATGCCATGATAGGCGTCCCCATCGGTGCAGCAAAATCAGTACCTCTATGCATTTTATTATAACCATCAATTGGATGTTTTCTCATTCCAAATGCAGAAGATAGTCTTGCACCATTAATGGGTGTTTTCATTAACGCCTTTTCAACACTCTTTCCATTTTGATCGTAGTGTCCTTCACTTCCTTTTTTATCAAAATAATATAAAGAATTATTTGTTCCGCTAAGTTTTAAATCTGCAAAAATAATATTTCCAGTTTCAAATGCTTTACCGTTATCATCTTGGAACACCTCATACATAATTTGAAAGTTATCATTTTTTCTAATATCTCTTTGAAAATCAACTTGGAAACCATAAATTCTTGCAAATTCAATAATTATATTTGGCTGAACATTTAGATCAACTGCTGTTTTATATAAACTTTCTGTAATTTTTCCTTCTTTAAAAAGAATTTTTTTATTTAAATTTGTAATAATTATTTTTTTTTCAAATATATTTGTGTCTAGGTTCTTAGTTAATTGAATTTTTTCCGTTCTCGATACAGGAAATAAAAAAGAGGTAATTTTATTATTGGACTGATCAATAGTAAATTTTATATCAAGATTAGTTTTAAGGTTATTTAAATTATAATCTGAATTTAAATTTTTTTTAATTTCTAAAATTTCTTCATTTGAAATGGAGTAATTATTTAATATTTTATCAAATGTTTCACCGCTGGAAATTTTATGGTCTAT
>JABMNQ010000114.1 GCA_013204495.1 Candidatus Pelagibacter sp. | reverse complement strand
CTTTTTAACCCTATTTACTATCAGTATAATTATTTGGGTTTTACAGGCAGTAAATTATTTAGATCTTGTTATTGAAGATGGGCATGGTTTTTTAGTTTACTTCAACTACACGCTACTTAGTTTTCCAAAAATATTTAGTAGAATTTATCCTTTTGCAGTTTTTTTAGCTTTTTCTTACATCTTACTGAAATATGAGGAAAAAAATGAATTAGTTATATTTTGGAATTTTGGAATAAAGAAAATCCATTTTATTAATTTTTTTATAAAATTTTCATTAATATTTGTATTTTTAAGTTTACTATTAGGCGCTTTCATTGCTCCTTATACACAAGATAAAGCAAGGTCGTTTATACGTATGTCTGATCTAGATTTTTTTGAAAGCATATTAAAACCAAAAAAATTTATCGGTGTTGTTAAAAATTTAACAATTTATTATGATAACAAAAATAAAAATGGGGATCTAGAAAATATATTTTTAAATGATAAGTCAGATTCTGCTAATTCACAAACAATATTTGCAAAGAAAGGCATCTTTGAGATCAGTGGGGATAAAAAGATACTTGTTCTGCATGATGGTACAACGATTAACAATATTAATGGAAAAATTTCTAAATTTACATTTGATAAAACAGATTTTAATATTTCAAAGTTTTCATCAACCACTACAACTCATCAAAAAATACAAGAAACAGCTACCACAGAGCTTGTGAGGTGCTTATTGGTTCTAGGTGGTAAAAAAATAAATTTTGATAATGCTGAAATTAAAAATATTAATAATTGTATGCCTGAAAATTTAAAAAATATATATGAAGAACTGTATTCAAGATTAATAAAACCTATGTATATAACTTTTCTTATTACCTTATCACTTCTACTAATATTAAGATCAAAAAATGATCATACTTTTAAAAGCTACAAATATAAAATTTATTTTCTTGGGTTTTTATTTATTATTTTTTTAGAAAGCTCTTCAAAATTTATGTCTACTAATTTATTAAAAAATTTATCTGTATCTGCTTTGCCAATTTTTTTGGTAATTATAATATATTTTTATTTTTTACAAAATTTGAAAGTTAATAGAAAATGAAAACCTATATAAAATTCTTAATCAATTTATTTAATGTTTCATTTTTTAAAATTTTTTCTATCTTTTTTTTAGTAGTACTTATTACAAATATTCTAGAACAAGTAGAATTTTTTAAAAATATAAATCTTAATTTTTTCTACCTTATTTTTTTATCATTTTTAAACACACCTTCAATTTTATTTGAAATACTTCCTTTTATTTTTTTATTATCAACACAAGTTTTTTTTATCAGCCTTATTGATAATAAGGAATTAGAAATCTTTAAATACACAGGTTTAGATAATTTAATGATAATTAAAATTATTAGCCTATATACTTTTATTGTAGGTCTTATTCTTGTTATTATTTTTTATAATACTTCTGCTATTTTAAAAAAATCATATTTATTAATTAAAAACCAATATTCAGAAGACAATAGATATTTAGCTGTAATTACAGAGAATGGTCTATGGATTAAAGATGAAATAGATGGAAATATAAATATAATTAACGCCAATAAGGTTGATAATCAATTTTTATTAGATGTCACTGTAACTCAATTTAATAATAAATTTGAAATTTTAAAAATTATACAAAGTAATAAAATTGATATTTCATTAAATAAATGGATATTATTTAATGCTTTAATTTTAAAAAATGGTGAAAGTGAATTGGTAAATCAAATGGATCTACAGTCTAATTTTGATTTAAAAAAAATAAATAGTTTATTTTCGAATCTTTCTTCACTTACAATGCTAAAGCTATTCAATTTAAGAAAAGATTATATTGCTTTAAATTACTCTGTAATTGATATCGACTCTCATTTATATATTATAGCCTCCTATCCTATATATTTAACTTTAATATCTATATTTGGGGCAATTCTAATGTTCAACATTGACTACCAAAAAAATTCTTTTTTTAAGATAACGCTTGGCATCTTCTTGTCAGTTATCATTTATTATGTAAACTATTTTTCAAATGTTTTGGGTACCAATGAAAAAATTCCTTTAGTTCTTTCAATTTTTTTACCCTTAATTATATTATCAATAATAAATTTCACCTCTATAATAAAGCTCAATGAAAAATAAATTCATAACTATATTTTTAATTTTAATATTTAGCTCAAATTTGTATGGATTTTCTAATTCAGAAGAATTTACTTTTAAAGTCACGGATATAGAGATTGTTGATAATGGTAACATTTACAAAGGTAACAATAGAGGGGAAATTGTAACCGATAGCCAACTTAAAATAGTATCCAATGATTTCGAATATTTAAAAAAAATTAACAGACTAGAAGCGAATGGTGATGTTGAGTTAACTGATTTTCAAAATAATATTATTATTAATGCAGAAAAAATATTTTATCTTAAAGATGAAGAAAAAATTTACACACTAGGCAAAACATTAATAAATATTTCGGACAAATATAATATTGAAGGTTACGATCTAACATTACTTAAAAATAAGATGATTTTATCATCAAATAATAAAGCTACTGTTAGAGATAGTAATTCAACTATCTACAATCTTAATGAATTCGAATATTCAATAAATGAAGAAATTCTTAAAGGAAAAGAAATACTAGTTACAACAAATTCAAACACGGATAATAGTGATGAATATTTTTTTGAAACAGCTTTTTTTAATCTTAAAGAAAATAAGTTCTTGGCAAAAGATATTAATGTCAAACTTCACAAAACATTATTTGGTGATCCTCAAAATGATCCGCGTATCAATGCTGTTTCTGGATACGGTGATAAATTTGTAACTAACTTTGAAAAAGGGGTTTTTACATCATGTAAAAAAACTGATAAATGTCCTCCTTGGAAAATTACCTCTGACAAAATCAAGCATGATAAAATTAAAAAACAAATTATCTACACAGATGCTTGGTTAGAGATATATGATTTTCCTGTTGTTTATTTTCCTAAATTTTTTCATCCAGATCCAAGTGTTAAAAGACAATCGGGACTCTTAAAACCAGAGTTAGGAAGTCACACGACAATAGGCGATTCAATTTACTTGCCTTATTTTTTTGTAATATCTGATAGCAAAGATGTAACAATGAAACCAAGATTATTTGGCGATAACAAATTTGTATTACAAAATGAATATAGACAAATAACCAAAAACTCTTTAACCATAATAGACTCTAGTATTACAAGGGGTCATAGTTCAGCTGCTAGTGACAAAAACGATACAAGATCACATTTTTTTGCTAATTCAAAAATTGATTTAGATTTAAAGAATTATATCAGCAGCAATTTAGAAATAAACTACGAAAAAACTTCTAATGACAATTACCTAAAATTGTTTGATTTTATAGAATCGCCTCTTTTATTTGAAAAGGATACTGCTGCTCTTGAATCAATAATTAGATTAGACCTTCAGCATGAAGACTACGACCTAACAGCCTCATTTGAGATGTATGAAACTTTAAGTGGCTCTAACAATGATAGATATCAATATGTTTTACCTTCTTTTAATTTTACAAAAAATTTTTTTTTAGAGAACATGAATGGAAATTTCATTCTTAATTCTAATGGAAACAATACTTTAAGCGAAACTAATGTTACTACATCTTCAATTTTTAATGATTTGAATTATTCATCTTATAACTTTTTTTTTGATAATGGGATAAAAAGCAATTTTGAGATCCAATTAAAAAATATTAACTCGATGGGGAAAAATAATATCAAATATAAAAATAGCCCACAGTCAGAGTTGATGAGTGCTTATAATTACAATATTTCATTACCACTTTTAAAAAAAGATGAAAATAATATCAATTCTTTAATACCAAAATTATCATTGAGGCTAAGTCCACATGAAATGAAAAATAATATTGTAACAGATAGAAGAATTAATATTGATAACATTTTTTTATCTAATAGGTTGTCATTAGGAGATTCATTAGAAGCTGGGGAATCAATTACATTTGGTTTGGATTTTGTAAAAGAGAAAGTAACTGTCACAGATAAGGTTTTAGAGATAGAGCAATATTTTGACCTTAAGCTTGCAACAGTTTTTAGGCTTAATGAAGAAAAAAATATTCCTATCAATAGTACTTTAAATAAAAAAACTTCTAATTTATTTGGGAAACTAAACTTTAAACCTAATGAAGTTATTTCACTAGGATATAACTTTTCAGTTTCGAACGATATTAGCACTTTTGAGTATAACGCTATAAATACTAAGTTTAATTACAATGACTTCTCCACTCAATTTAATTACATAGAAGAAAGAGGCGTTATTGGATCTGCTAATGTGATTCAAAATACCACAGAATATAGTTTCAATGAAAATAACTCTTTATCATTTTCAACAAGAAGAAATCGAGAGCTGGATTTAACAGAATACTACGATCTAATATATGAATATAAGAATGATTGTTTAGTAGCCAGCATAAAATATAAAAAGAATTATTATAATGATGCAGATATAAAGCCTGTTGAAGAGTTATTTTTTTCTATAACAATTATACCTCTTACAACATTTTCACCTGATAAGATGATTTTACAATAGTATTTATGAAAAAAATTTTAATTATAGTTTTATTATTTTCTTTTTTTTATAAAGCGCATGCAATAGAGACGAAAATTGTACACATCATACAAGATGAAATTATAACCAATATAGACATTAAGAATGAGTTTAAGTACTTAGTGGCACTTAATAATAACCTTAAAGAACTAGATAAAGAAAAAATACTTAGAATTTCAAATGAATCAATTATTAGAGAAAAAATAAAAAAAATTGAAATATCAAAACAATTTAAAGAGATAAAAGTAAAAGAAGAATATATAAACCTTTTATTAAAAAATATATTTTCAAGTTTAAATCTAAAATCATTAAGTGAATTTGAAATTTACTTAAAAGATTACGATTTAACATTAGATGAGGTTAAAAAAAAAATGACTATTGATGCTTTATGGAATGAATTAATTATTACAAAATATTCATCACAAATAACAATCAATGAACAGCAAATAAGAGATACCATTTCAAAAAACAATAATATTAAAACAAAAGAGTACGAATTATCAGAAATTATTTTTGAAATAAATAATAAAAAAGAAATACAAAAAAAATATGAGGAAATAACTAGAAGTATAAATCAAATAGGATTCGAAAATAGCGCATCAATTTACAGTGTATCTGAATCTGCTAAAACAGGTGGAAGTATTGGCTGGATTAGTGAAAATTCAATTAATAACAAAATTAAGGAAAATATTATTAATTTAAAAATAGGTGAAATTTCGAAACCAATAATTTTATCTACCGGTGTATTGTTGCTTAAAGTAGTTGATGTTAAGAACTCTGAAATTGTTATAGATCAAGAAACTGAATTTAAAAAAGCAGTCAACTACGAGCATAATAGACAGTTAAATCAATATTCTAAAATCTATTATAACAAAATTAAAAAAAACCTAGAATTTGATGGATAATAAGCCAATAATTATTGTGAGTGGTGAGCCAAATAGTGTTTTTTTAGAAATTTTTTTTAAAAGTTTAAAATCAAACAAATATAAAAGTCCATTAATAATTATTTGCTCAAAGAGATTGTTGCAAGAACAAATGAAAAAGTTAGGGTTTAATTTTAAGATTAACACTATCTATAAAACTTTTTCTCAATTCAATAAATTAAACAATAAACAAATTAACTTAATTAATATTGACTATAAATTCATAAATTGTTTTGAAAAAATATCTAATAAATCTAATAATTACATTAAGAAATCATTTGATGTCGCTTTGGAAATTATCAACCGTAATAAACTTACCAAATTTATAAACGGACCAATCTCTAAAAAACATTTTTTAAAAGGTAGAACCTTGGGTATTACAGAGTATTTAGCTAAAAAAACAAAAAAAGGAAACGATGTAGTAATGCTTATATTTAATAAAAAGTTATCTGTAAGTCCACTAACAACACATCTTGCACTTAAAAATGTGCATAAGAATATTTCAAGAAAAAAAATAAACACTCATGTCAAACTTATTACTAACTTTTATAAAATAAATTTTAATAAGAAGCCTAAAATAGCCATTACAGGCTTAAATCCCCATTGTGAGAGTAATTTTACAGATTGTGAAGAAGACAAAATAATAACTCCAGCGATTAAAAAATTAAAATTGAAAAATTTCAAAGTTGATGGCCCTTATCCTGCTGATACCATCTTTATCAAACAGCATTTAAAAAATTATGATGTAATTATTGGAATGTATCATGACCAAGTACTGTCCCCCATGAAAGCTTTATTTAACTTTGATGCTATTAATATTACTTTAGGTTTACCATTTATTCGTATTTCTCCAGATCACGGACCAAATTCATCTATGTTGGGTAAAAACCAATCTAACCCTCAAAGTTTAACACAAGCTTTAAAATTTTTAGATAACTAAGTGCGTATTAAAGCTAAAAAAAGTCTTGGTCAAAACTTTCTAATAGATAGAGAGGTTCTTGAACAAATCGTTTCAACTGCAGATATTGCTAATAAAGAAATTTTGGAAATTGGCCCTGGTAGTGGAAATTTAACAAGCTATATTTTGAAAAAAAATCCACAAAAGGTTTTTGTTATCGAAAAAGATGATGAGCTGGCTTTGGTATTAAAGGAAAAGTTTACTACACAGATAGAAATTATTAATGACGATGTTTTAAAAATTGCAGAAGATAAAATTTCAGATCAAAAACTAGTTGTATTTGGTAACTTGCCCTACAATATTTCAACTGAAATGCTATCTAAATGGATTGTAAATATTGGCAAAATATTTTGGTTTGAAAGTTTAGTTTTAATGTTTCAAAAAGAGGTTGCCGATAGAATTATTGCAGTGTCTAATAGCTCAAAATATGGGCGTCTTTCTATTTTAACAAGTTGGAAATTAAATGTTAAAAAAATAATAGACATTAAGCCTCAAAGTTTTTCCCCAAGACCCAAAGTAGATAGCTCGTTATTATTATTTACACCTAGAGAAAATTCTTTTGAATTAAAAAGTGCTAAAAATCTTGAAATGATTACTAGAGTTTTTTTTAGCCAAAGAAGAAAAATGTTAAAGAAACCTTTTAATCAAATATTTACAAATGCTAAAGCGGTGGCCGAAAAATTTAATATCGATCTTAATCTTAGACCTCAAAATCTTGAGCCTGAAATGTATTTTAAACTCACAAAAGAATATGAAGATCTAGGAAGTTAATTTGTCTACGTGCTTTCTTATATATTCTTTATCATAATCTTTTGAGCCATTATCAATTTCGGCATCAATTAAATTACTAATCTTAGAATAGCATTCTTCGAGGTTATCATTTACAATTACATAGTCATAATTAATCCAGTGCAGCACATCTCTGCTAAATTCTTTCATTCTTTCATCTACTATCAATTTATCCTTCATATCCCTGTTAGATAGTCGTTTAAATAAAACTTCTTTGCTAGGTGGTAAAATAAAAAAAGTAATTAATTTGTAATTTAATTTTTTATTCTTAATTTGATCAGCACCCTGCCAGTCAATGTCAAATATTACATTCTCACTTTTTTCTAATTTTTCAATAACGGGTGTTCTTGTAGTTCCATAAAGATGACTGAATACTTTTGCATA
Organism: Candidatus Pelagibacter sp.; assembly: GCA_013204495.1. GTDB lineage: Bacteria > Pseudomonadota > Alphaproteobacteria > Pelagibacterales > Pelagibacteraceae > Pelagibacter. Next base: position 1,371 of record JABMNQ010000114.1, on the reverse strand, counting down.
TTCCAAGAACTCTTCATTTTTTACTAAGTTCTCAAACTTTTCTTGATTTACAAAGTAATAATCTTTATCTGCAATTTCGTTTAGTCTTGGTCTTCTTGTCGTGTGAGATACGGATATATGGAAGTCTTTATTTTCTGATAAAAGTTTTACTAGTGTGGTTTTACCTGCCCCAGATGGGGATGATAAAATTACCATTATCCCATCTTTTTTTTTGGACATTTAAATTTCTAGTTAGCTTTGCCTTCAATAAATTTAACGGCATCACCTACAGTAAGAATTTTTTCAGCTTCACTATCTGAAATTTCTGAACCAAATTCCTCTTCGAAAGCCATTACTAATTCAACTGTGTCTAAGCTATCTGCGCCAAGATCATCTATAAAACTTGAATCATCATTAACTTTAGCCTCATCTATACCCAAATGGTCTGCTACAATTTTTTTAACTTTGCTTGAAATATCTTCTGGCATAATGTTCCTTTTTGTTATAATTCGTTATTAGTTTAAAAAGGAATTTTGTCAACCCAAATACATGCCTCCATTAACATGTATGGTTTCTCCGTTTATATAATCAGATTGGTCTGAACTTAAGAATGTAACTGCATTTGCAATATCTTCTGGCTTACCTAGCTTATTAGATGGAATTTTTGCAATTATAGCTTCTTTGTGCTTTTCATCTATTTGATCTGTCATTGCGGTACTTATAAATCCAGGTGATATACAATTTACGTTAATATTTTTTTTAGCATATTCAATTGCTAAGCTTTTCGACATTGCAACAATTCCGGCCTTAGATGCTGTATAGTTTGCTTGGCCTACATTTCCTGTATGACCTACGACAGAAGTAATATTCACAATTTTTCCCGATTTATTTTTAAGCATTTTTTTAATAGAATATTTACACATTAAAAAGGTAGAAGTTAAATTTATATCTATTACTTTAGTCCACTCTTCTAAGCTCATTCTGATTGTTAGATTGTCTTTTGTGATCCCAGCGTTATTAATCATACCATCAAGTGAACCACCTAATTTTTCTGTAGCTTCATTGATAAATTCCTCAATTTTTTCATGTCGAGAAATATCAAATTTAAGAATTTTAATATTATTAAATTTTTTTTTTAATTCCTCTAATTTCTCAAGTCTTGTTCCAGTGGCTAAAATATTGGCACCCTGTTCATATAATTTTTCAACTATTGAATTACCAATTCCTCCTGAGGCACCTGTGACTATAATATTTTTATTTTTTAAACTACTCATTAATATTAATTAACTTTATATCTTCCTCTGTATTTATTGCACTAACTTTAACATTTTTATCAATTCTCTTTACTAGGCCTGATAAAACTTTACCCGGTCCTATTTCTATAAATTTATT
>JABMNQ010000113.1 GCA_013204495.1 Candidatus Pelagibacter sp. | reverse complement strand
TAGAGCAAGCACTGATCATCAAACCTGAACAACCACAACCCATAAAATTTAAAAATTTTCTTCTATTCATTTTTATAAAATTTTGATAATTATCTAAGTATTAGCATATATGAATTTAAACAACAAAATATTATTAGTATCTTTTATTATTACAGTTTCTTTTGTAATTTATTCTAGCTATAATTAAATTATTGATGGCAAAAAAGAAAAAATCTATTGCATTAAAATTAAGAAATTATTTTTTTACAGGAGTCATCGTCCTTGTTCCAATTGGCTTTACACTTTATTTAAGTAAGTTTTTGATTAATTTTTCAACAAAATTAGTTCCATCTGGCCTTAATCCTAATACATATCTTCCTTATTCAATACCTGGTGTTGAAATTGTTTTAACTGTTATTTTTATTACAATTGTAGGAGGTCTTTCCTTATCCTTTTTAGGTAAAAAATTTCTACAAATAATTGATGATCTCTTTAATAGAATACCTATTTTAAGAACAATATATTCTGCTATTGGCCAAATGACTGAGTCATTTAGGAATCAAAAAGGTAATAAAAAAAGTGTTGTTCTAGTTGAATACCCAAGAAAAGGTTCTTGGGCGGTCGGATTTGCAACTAAAGAAAATACAGGAGAAATTAAATCGAAAACAAAAATAAATCTTGTAAATGTATTTATTCCAACTACACCAAATCCTACAAGTGGTTTTTTATTAATGATCCCTAAAGAAGATTTAATCTATCTAGACATGACATTTGAAGAAGCCTCAAAATTTATTGTTTCAGCAGGAACCTCTGTACCAAAAAATTAAACTATATCATTAATGATATCTGCTTGGTCATAAAGCTTCAGTAAAGATTTATATTTTTTAATACTAATATTTTCTAGCTCAATTTTCCTGATTTGTTTCTCGGCCAATATAAATAAATCTTCATTTTGTATAGGATCAGCTAATTTGAAATTTTTAGCACCACTCTGTTTAAATCCTAATAAATCTCCAAAGCCTCTTAACTTCATATCTTCTTCTGAAATCTCAAAACCATCATTAGAATTTTTCAAAATATTAATTCGTTTTTTAGCATTAACGCTCAAGTTAGATTTAAACATTAGTATACAACTTGCTTGTTTATCGCCTCTTCCAACGCGACCTCTTAATTGATGAAGCTGAGATAAACCAAATTTATTAGCATTTTCAATTATTATCACATTAGCATTTGGAAAGTCTATTCCAACTTCAATAATGGTCGTTGAAACTAAAATTGAATATTCTTTATTCAAAAATTTATTTAGAATTTTTTCCTTTTCTTCATTTTCAATTTTTCCATGAAGTAAAGCAACTTTGTTTGGGAAAATTTTATTCAAAAATTCATATTTTTTAACAGCTGATTGATGGTCTAGCTTTTTAGATTCCTCAATTAATGGGCATACCCAAAAAACTTGGCTTTCTTCATCAATTTCTTTTTTTACAAATTTTATTACATCGTCTATTTTACTTTCTAATTTACTATAAGTTTTGATCTCCTTACGATTATTGGGTTTTTCTCTTATAATGGATATATCCATATCACCATAAACTGACATTGTTAAAGTTCTTGGTATAGGAGTTGCAGACATCAAAAGAACATCACAATTATCACCTCCTTTATCTGAAAGTAATTTTCTTTGTCTTACTCCAAATTTATGTTGTTCATCAATTATTATATAACCAAGGTTAGCAAATATTATTTTTTTTTGAAATATTGCATGAGTTCCAAAAACCATCTTAACTTTATTTGTTTTTAAATCATTAATAATTCTTTTTTTATCAATATTATCACTTTTGCTAGAAAGTAATTCGATAGATATATTTTCGGGAAATAATTTTTTAGCTAAAGTATAATGCTGTCTAGCTAATATTTCTGTCGGTGCCATTAATGCTACTTGAAAATTAGAGCGAACAACACTTAGGGCTGAAATTAAGGCTACAATAGTTTTTCCACTACCAACATCACCCTGCAAGAGTCTGAACATTTTACTATTAGAATTTAAATCATTGTTAATATCAATTAATGATTTATTTTGATCTTTAGTAAGCTTAAAATTTAATTTATTTACTATTTCGTTATGAGAACTTTCTGTAAATTTTTTTGAAGTTTTCTTAATTTTCTTAATTTTTTTCCGTATTTCTGAATTAACCAAAAAAGACGCTAAAATTTCATCGTAAGCCAATCTTTTGTAAAAACTAGCTTTGTAATTTTCAATATTTGTCGGGTCATGCAATTTAACAATAGCGGCATTCCAACTTTCGTTTTCAAACTTATTTAATATTTCTTTATCGTGCCATTCATTTAAAATAGGTAAATTTTTTAATATTTGATTAATAATTTTATTATAATTTTTTTCAGTAATACCTTCTGTGAGTGAATATTTATTATGAACTGTCTCTATTAACGAGCTATCTTGAGAGACATATGTGGGGTTGGTAATTTGATATCTTCCTTTATATGAGGTGATTTTACCACTTATTGTAACTTCTTGATTAAGTGGTAAAATTTTTCTAACATATCCTTCGTAACTGTGAAAAAATATACAATCAATTTTACCACTTTCATCTTCACAATTAACTCTACTAGGCAAATTTCTAACTCTTGGAAATTGATACTTTAATGGAACTATTCTTATAGTTTGAATTTTATCCACTAGTAGATCACAAATTTTACTAACTAAAGTTCTATCTGTATATGATTTAGGCAGCCTCCATAATAAGTCAAAAATAGTATTAACTTTTTTTTTCTTTAAAATTTCCATGGTTTTTTTACCAACACCATTTAATTTTGTTAGATCTGACAATAAATAATCATAATTATTCTTATTTTTCATGCTAGATACAATATAATAAAAATTATGATTGTTAATATAAAGTATTTGAAAAATAAAATTATCTATCGCTCAACCTATAGAGGTACGAAAGAAATGGATAAACTTTTAAGCTCTTTTACTAAAAAATATATTGATCACTTTAATGAAGATGAGCTTCAGAATTTATGTGATTTATTAGATTGTGATGATGAAAATCTTTATAAATTTAACCAAGATATGCCCACCACTATAAAAATTAACCCTAACAGTGTTAGTGATTTGTTTAAAATTTATGAATATAAAAATACTTAATGGCGGAGAGACTGAGATTCGAACTCAGGAAAGAGTTGCCCCTTTGCCGGTTTTCAAGACCGGTGCATTCAACCGCTCTGCCATCTCTCCGTACCAACGTTTTATTATTATAAATTTTTAATTCAACAATAAAATTGGTAAATTAAATAGATAATCAAGTAATATTGTAATTATTAATATAATGGAAAACCAAAAATTCAATAAAGGTATAATTTTAACAGCTTTAGGATCCTTTTGGTGGGGTATTATAGGCGTTATCTATTTTAAATATATTTCTTATACCGGTTCAATCGAAGTTGTAATACATCGTTGTGTTTGGACTTCAGTTGTATTGATAATTACTACGTATTATTTTTCTAAATGGAATATATTTTTTGAAATTTTATATGATTTTAAGAAAGTAATTTTATTATTTTTTTCAAGTTTATTGATATTTATTAATTGGGCTACTTGGATTTATGCCGTAGGTACAGAAAGAATTATTGATGCTAGTTTTGGTTATTTTATCATGCCAATTTTAAGTGTCTTTTTTGTATATATTTTTTATGGTGATAAAATCAACATTATGAGATGACTTTAAATAATTATTGTTTTAATAT
>JABMNQ010000112.1 GCA_013204495.1 Candidatus Pelagibacter sp. | reverse complement strand
GGGTTTTTTTCTGATGCGATTAGAGCCTAGAGGATTAAGAATTAAGTGGGCAAATTAGGTTTTGAGTATTTTTGCTAGAAATATTTTTTGAGTAGCCTTTTGTATTTCATAGGGGGGTGTTTTGAGAATGCTACCAATCATTTGTGCAGATTAAGATGTATATTAATGAGGCTATTAATAAATGCAAAGCAAATTAATTATTAGTAAAGTTACTAATTAATTTCTGATGAAATCTTGATAAGCATTTCATTTAAATTGTGTTCATTAAAAAAATAAACTTTTGTATTCGGGTACCAAGAGCTAGTAGATTCGTTATGCCAAAACCAGAGCCTAGATCTTTTTTCTGGTATAAGAAGAAATGTTTTCTTTCCGCATGCGCCTGCAAGATGTGCGGTAATATTATCAGTTGTAATAATGAAGTCCATAGCCTGTATCAATGAAATAAGTTTTGATAATTCATTGAAGTAATCAAAATCTGGACGGATTATACTTATGTTTAGTTTTTCTTTAACATCGATTATATCTTCTTCTACGACTCCATATTGAAGACTGTAGAAATTGGCTGATACTGACTTAATTGGTGTCATAAAATCCAATAAGTTTAGAGATCGTGAGTGTGAGGAACTTTTGGCATTTGGAGTTTTCCAGCTTATGCCAATTTTTCTAAATGATTTAGGGTCTTTCTTAAAATTAAATCTAGTAATATTTTTAAAAGAAACATCTGCGTGTGAGAAGTGATCTTTTGATCTAATAAAGTATTTAGCAAAGTCTCCTAAATAAATATGATATTTAAAAGAAAATTTATGGATTTCATCAATGGAAATAAATTTAAAATTAGGATAACTGTCCTGATAATTACTTAATAACCTTTCATCAACTGTAAAAGTGAAGTTATTCATTTTTAAGTAGTTTAAGATGCTTAGAAAAAGAATTTGATCACCTACACCTTGCTCAGATAGTATGATTGTATTTTCAGTTGGGAGATATTCTTTGTTCCATTCGGAAGTATTATTTAGACAATGAAATTTTGGTTTACCTCGAAAGTAATAATTCTTCCATCCATTTTCAAAGTCATAATTTTTTAACTGAATTAAACCAATATTTAATTTTGCAAGATTATGATAAGGATTCAAATAGAGTGCATTTTCAAAATAATTCATTGCTTTTTCATCATCACCTAGATCACGATAAATTAAACCATAATTATTTAAAATATTTGGGGTATGATTTTTTTCCGATATTTTATTTAGAGCATCGAGGGCTTCATTTAATGAGCCTTGTTTATAGAAATAAGCGCTTAAAAGAAAATTTTTTTTATTTTCAACCTTAATTTTTTTTATATATTTATAAGATGATACAAGATCATCAGATGCTAGCAGAAGTTCAGCATATTTCTCATTAATAGCATCATCATCGAGATTTAAATTTTCTATATAATTAGTACATTCATTATATTTTTGTAAATTAATTAATAATTCTATTTTGAGTAGCTGAGCAATTTGCAATTGTGGATTATGAGTAAGAATAATATTTAGATCAGCTAGTGCCTCAAGAGCCATCCCAATTTTTTTATAAACTCTAGATCGATTAAAATAAAAATCAGGGTTATTATCAAGATTTATAGCTTTATTAAAATTATCTAAAGCTAGCTCATAATTTTTAATTGAAAAGTAAAGATTTCCTAAATTATTAAAGTTGTGGCTAAATTTTGGATTTATTGATATCGATTGATTAAATGAACGAATGGCTTCATCAAATAAATTAAGTTTTACTAATGCTTGGGCTAAATTAGCGTACGCATGATAATTGTTTGGGCTAATCTGTATTAGTTTTTTTAAATACTTAACTGCATTTTCAAACTCAGAGTTTTGAATGTAAGCAGTGCCAAGCATAAAAAGAACTTCACCATCATTGTTATGGTTGACTAACTCTCGATAAATTTTTATGGCTTTTTTAAATTGGTTTTTTTTATGATAATCAACCGCTTTTTTTAATTGCGTATTATTCATAATCTCTATATTAACGAAAGAATCTTTTTAATTTTAAATTTTGCAATCTAAAATATAACCAAAATCTATATCTGCTCTTAAATATAGCATTCTCTAGGGATGTATTTTTTAATTTAAAATCTTTAGTATTAAAAACTTCTCCACCGTTCTCTATTGGTAAGCTGTCTATCGCTTTCATACGGTCTATTTCAAAACAGACGATTGATTCAAAAAAGCGTACCGAATGAACATACCTTTTATAAATCAACTCTGAAATAGAAATCCCTTGACATCGAGAATTTATATTATCAACAATTTTTTTTGACCACTCTATAAAAGAATAATTTGAGGGATTACCAAATTTCGTCATATAACTAGTATGCGTGTCTTCAACTATTAATAAGCCTCCATCTTTTATAAATGGAATACACTTATGAGCTGTAACAATTTGCTGCTCATTGGTATGACCGCCATCATCTAAGATGATATCTACTGAACCAATCTTCTTAAAAAAATGATCCCAAAATTTTTCATCAGATTGACTCCCAATGAAAATCTCAAAACCATCTTTTTCCCATTTTTTTGCTGCTGGGTTAAATTCAACCCCAATAATCCTTGCTTTCTTACCAAAAAAATCTCTCCACATAAATAATGACCCACCATCAAGAATACCAACTTCAACAAAAGTAATTTTCTTATCTCTATATTTATTCAATAATTCAGAGTAAGTGTGAAAATAACTTAAATGTTTTGTAGAGTTATATGGGGACTTTTTAAAGGATTTATATATGGGCAGATTCGCGATATCAAGCGGTATTTTTTTGTTCATAATTCTTTCTTGAAAAATATTTATTAAATTTATATCAATATTGTAACAAAAGGTAGAGAAATACCCCCTTTATAATTCCGCTAAATTACTCGGAGTGAGAGTTTTTCTATATAACCCACCCATTCAAAACACTTCATGGGTAAAAATATGGGTAAAAGCCCTCACCCCAAAACCCACAAACCTTCCTATTTAATGAATAACACATAAGAGGCGAGGGTGTGCAGCCCCACCAATTACTAGTTTCATATCATGTCATAACACTACATAACACCAATAAAATCAATAGTTTAAGAGATTAATTTTTAAATCTGGAGATTTTATGATTGCAATGATGACTTTTTACAATAACCAATGTATTGTTTTATGATAAAAAGTCCGTGTGATGCTTCTATGTTAATTGATTTTTCTTTCATCAGACGTTAATGTCTTATCTCACATTAATCACTTTAAGAGCAGTGTTTTTGCGTGTTTATTTTTTGTTAAAAAATAAGCTATTTTTAACTGCTATTTTGATTTGCTCTATATCCTACTCTCAAAACCAAATTGCACATATTGTTCTGCCTAATTTAGGCGGTGATGATAATTTATTGCTTGAACAAGAGTTAATAGCGCAAGAGCCGACCCCACTTTTAATGCCATCAACGACTCCGCTATTTGACAATCCTACAACTTCTATATCAACGGGTTCTCAAGTTATTAATTTTGGTGATACTGCTGCTGGAGTTTCTATTGGAGCATCCAGTACTAACCTTAAATTTCAGGATGAAGACTATTTAGCACGTTTAGGCATCGAGTATGCGTCCCCTAACTCTAACTTCGGTTATGGAGTACGGTTCGACGCTGCCACTCTTATTACTTCGTCATTTGCTTTGGGCATTAATGCAAAAGGGTATTCTAATTTAAAGGAAATTGTTTTAGACGGCGTTTGGATACCAGAGAATAGTCATTGGAAAATGAAGTTATCTACTGCTTACATGTGGGGAAATCGAAATTTTAATTTTTATTCTGGTTCAGAAAATTCAAATTTAAATCAAGCCAGTTATTTCTTTTCAGCAAACTACATAGCCCCTGAGGAAATCAGTGATTATATCCATACGTTTGGCTTATCAAATTGGGGTAGTAAAGCTAATCAAACGAATCTAAGTGGCCCTGTTTATGTGATGTCAGAAAATACCAGTACTATGGATCCACTTAAACTATCAACAGGAACCTTAAAGGGTGCTTCTTTAGATACTCAGCTAGGAATAGCCAAACAAATTGTTACTAAAATTTCTTTGGGTTATGAATCTATAGAATTACCATTCAGTGATGGAACGCAAGAG
>JABMNQ010000015.1 GCA_013204495.1 Candidatus Pelagibacter sp. | reverse complement strand
TAAATAGATAAAGTAAGTCTCATGAAAAAAGCAGTCAGCATTAGAGCTGTCATTCCTAATGTGATAACAATTATAGCCTTAAGCTTGGGCCTTACGGCAATAAAATTTACACTGGAGCAAAATTTTTATTATGCTGTAATATGTGTAGTACTAGCAGCGGTCTTAGATGCGGCTGACGGAAGAATCGCAAGATTAATTAAAGGAACATCAAAATTTGGCGCAGAGTTGGATTCGTTGGCAGATTTTGTCAATTTCGGAGTTGCTCCTGCCTTAATTGTTTATATTTGGGAATTAAATGCTTATGGTAACATAGGATGGCTTATCACACTTATTTTTATTATTTGTTGCTGCTTGAGATTAGCAAGATTTAATGTTTTGTCAGAATCTCCTAAGAGTCCTTTGCTTGATAATTTTTTTACAGGCGTTCCTTCTCCTGCAGGAGCTGGAATATTATTGTTACCAGTCATTGTTAGTCTTAGTAACTTTTCATATTTGCTAAATAAAATGGAAAATTTATCTTTGTGCGTTATGTTATTTTCTTCTTTTTTGATGGTAAGCAAAATACCAACTTATGCCTTTAAAAAATTTAAAATTACCAAGCCACTTGTCTTATTGGTAATGATTATTTCAGTAGTTCTTTTTGGTTTTTTAATAAATTATACTTTTGAGACTCTTTTTGTAATTGGACTCTTGTATTTATGCTTAATACCTGTGAGTTTTTTCCATTATAAAGCAATTAAAAAAAAACATAGTTTAAAAACAAGAAGTGATGAAAGCTTGTTTTCAGAAGATGTTTTGTAAACCTTTTTTTAATAAAAAAAACTTTGAAAAAATTCCAAAAAAAAAATTTAAGTCATAGCTCAAAATTGTGGTTAACAAGACAATTAAATGATCCTTTGGTAGCTGAAGCCAAAAAGAAAAATTACAGATCTAGGGCAGTTTTCAAGCTAATAGAAATCAATGACAAGCATAAATTTTTAAAAAATAATTTAAAAATTGTCGATCTTGGAGCGGCTCCTGGTAGTTGGTCTCAGTATTCCAGCAAAATAAATAACATGGGATTTAATTTAGCTTTGGATTTGTTGTCTACAGAGCCCATTGCAAACTGCGAAATTATAAAAGGAGACTTTACAGATTCGTTAATGCAAGAGAATTTGATAAAAAAAATTAAGGGAGAAAAGTTTGATATTGTTCTGTCTGATATTGCAGAAAACTCCACTGGTAATAGATCCTTAGATTCTATGCGTAGCAACATTATATCAATAGAAGTTATGCATTTTGCTTTAAAATGTTTAAAAAAAAACGGTACAATTTTAATTAAGACGTTTTCTGGAAACGGCAATCAGGAGGTGGTAGCTTTTGCCAAGAAAAACTTCTCAAAACACCTTTTTATTAAGCCAAAATCGAGTAGAAAAGATTCTAAAGAGCTTTATTTGCACTGTATTTTATAACTTATTGACATTGGGCGGTTTGCAAAATAAATAGGTTTATGGAACTAAAAAAAGCACTTACTTTTGATGATGTACTACTAGTGCCAAAAAAGTCATCACACCTTCCCGCAAACTCTATTACAAGAACCAGTCTAACTAACAATATTTCTCTCGGTATCCCCATAATATCAGCTGCTATGGATACTGTCTCTGATTACAGACTAGCTATAGCGATGGCTCAACTAGGAGGCATTGCTTGTATACATAAAAACATGACTGTAGATGAGCAGTCTACTCAGGTAAAAAATGTTAAAAAATTTGAATCTGGAATGGTTGTTGATCCTATTACCATAGGTCCAGACGAAGATATTTCTGCTGCTATACACCTAATGTCATCTAATAAGATTTCTGGAATACCAGTTGTAGATAATAAAAAAAAATTGGTAGGAATTCTTACTAATAGAGACTTGAGATTTGCTAAAAATACTAAAGCAAAAGTTAAAGACTTAATGACCAAGAAAGTAGTTACTGTGAACGAGGGCGTTAGTTCAGAAAATGCTAAAAAATTATTACACGAACACAGAATAGAGAAGCTTGTTGTGGTTAATAAGCAATTTCAGTGCGTGGGCTTAATAACGGTAAAAGATTTAGAAAAATCACAATTGTATCCTGATGCTTCCAAGGATAGCAAACAATCATTAATGGTTGCTGGAGCAATAGGCGTGGGTGAGGAGGGCTTGCTTAGAGCGGAGCGTCTCATAGAAGCTGGAGCTGACGCCTTAATTCTCGACACCGCTCATGGTCACACAGAATCTGTATTGGTAACTTTAAAAAGTATTAAAAAAAATTTTAAATTTAAAAATTTAATTGTTGGTAATGTTGCCACAGCAGAAGCAGCAAAAGAACTTGCCGATCTTGGAGCTGATGCAGTTAAAGTTGGTATTGGTCCAGGATCTATATGCACCACAAGAGTGGTTGCTGGAGTTGGTATACCACAATTCACCGCCATTCAAAATGTTGCTGAAGGACTGAGGAATTATAAAGTTAGAATTATAGCTGACGGTGGAATAAGATATTCTGGAGACATAGCAAAAGCTATAGGTGCGGGCGCTGACATGGTAATGGTCGGGTCATTATTGGCAGGAACGGACGAATCGCCCGGAGAGATATTT
>JABMNQ010000111.1 GCA_013204495.1 Candidatus Pelagibacter sp. | reverse complement strand
GGGTCAGGTTTAAATTTAATATTTAATTTTTCTTCATTTAAATAATTGATTATTTTTACCGATGCGCTGCGATCAATTGTTAACAACTTTTTTTTATTTTTTGCTAAAGTTTTAAAAAGAAGACTTTCTTCTTTGAATTCAACGTTTTTTTTATACTCTTGTCTTATTGCATCTGATATTTTTTTTATTTCACAAAAAACATAAAGTTTTTTTTGGGTCAATAATGCTTGCGAATTTAGCACGGGAGTATAGGCAGAATCTTTGCCTCTTATATTCAGTAGCCAACAGATATTCTCACTTGCAGAAATGAAAAAATTTTTATTATTACTGATGTTGAGTATTTTTTTTACTTGTTGTAATTTACTTTGATAATTTTCTCCCGAATAGGTATCTTCTAAAATAAAAGCTTTATTCTGTATTTTTGTATTTGATTTTTTCCAAATCTTATCAATCAAATTTTCATGCACCTCTATAAAATTTTTTTTGTTTTTTAACTGCTGATGCCAAGAGTATTTGGTAAGGGAGGGATCAAAGCCTATTCTTAATTTAGAATGATCAAGAAAGTCTAACAATGAAGATTTGGCAATATCCATTATTTTAAAGTTCTTTGCAGATTCTTTTTTTGCTTGAGTGATGTATCTTCCGTCTACAAATAGAAGGTTTTGTTTTTTTAAAATAATAGCAGTGCCCGCGGATCCTGTAAAATCAGAAATAAACTGCAGCCTATCTTCTCCGGGGTTTATGAATTCATTAAAGTAACTATCATTTTTGGGAATTAGATAGCCTTCAATATTATATTTTGAAAATAGATTTTTTAATTTTAAAATTTTATTCATTCTCAATTTTTTTTAAGTATTTATCTATGACTTTTTTTTCTCCATAATTTTTAAAATTAATTAGCATTTTATTGCCATCAATATGTATAATTTTTCCACTACCAAAAGTTTCGTGCAATACGCTTTGACCAATTTTGAAATTAGTAAGATTGTTAGTGTAATTAATCGTTTTGACTTTTTCTTTTGCTTGCTGATATCTCTGCCAACCCGGACTTTTTTTACTTTGATTAAAAGCTATATCTTGGCTAAATTCAAAATCTTCATTTTTTTCTTCTGCTGCCTCATTAATTTTTAAAAACTTTTTATCTAGCTCATCTATAAATCTTGAGGGCATAGACGGCATCCAGTCATTATTGCCATTTTTACTGCTCCCAAAATATTTTCTATTATTTGCAAAAGAAATAAATAATCTCTGTTTTGCTCTTGTGATGGCTACGTAAGCTAACCTTCGCTCTTCTTGGATTGCAATATCTCCTTTTTCTTCAATAGATTTTTGATGAGGAAACATTCCTTCCTCCCATCCCGGTAAGAAAACACAATCAAATTCAAGACCTTTTGCGGCATGTATGGTCATTAAATTTATTTTCTCACCTTCCCACTCCTCATCAATAGAGGTTTGAAGTGAAATATTTTCCAAAAATTCTACTAAGTTAGAGTAGTTCTTCATAGAAGCTCTTAGTTCCTTAAGGTTTTCCAATCTTGCCTCTGCCTCAGGGCTTTTTTCATTCATTAACATTAAGGTATAGCCAGATTCATCCATCACCCTTTCAAGTAATTGAACATGGTCAAGTTCATTGGAAAGTTTAGTCCAGTGGTTAAGGTTTTTAATGAGTGTTTTTAAACTTAGCTTAGTTTTTGGCTTAAGCTCATCCTCTTCAATCATTTCTACCGAAGTATCAAATAAACTTTTATTTTTTAATCTCGATAACTCATGAATTTTTTGTAAAGTAGCCTCACCAATAGATCTCTTGGGCGTATTTACAATTCGTTCAAAAGCAAGATCGTCATTTTTTTGACCAATAAGTCTGAGGTAGCATAGCGCATCTTTAATTTCTGATCTTTCGTAAAATTTCATTCCTCCTATGATACGATAGGGTAGACCAATTCTTATAAAGCGCTCTTCAAATTCTCGAGTTTGAAATGCTGCTCTAACTAAAATTGCAACATTGTTCAAAGAAATGTTGCTGATTAATTCTTTTTCTATAATATCAGAAACACCAGAGGCCTCATCTCGACCATCTCCGTAAGAATTAACCCATACTTTTTCACCATCATTAAAATCAGACCAAATTTTTTTTCCCAGTCGGTCATCATTGTGACCAATTAAAGAAGAAGCAGTGTTTATAATGTTTTTACTAGATCGGTAATTTTGTTCTAGCTTTACAGTCTTGGTTTTGTAAAATTTTTGTTCAAACTCTAAAATATTTTTAACTTCAGCTCCTCTCCAGCTATAAATTGATTGGTCATCATCCCCAACAACGCAAATGTTATTGTGCTCATCCGTTATAAGATTAAGCCATAAATTTTGTATATAATTGGTATCTTGAAATTCATCCACCAATATATATTTAAAATTCTTTTTAAATGTATTTTGAATATCGCTGAAGTTTTTAAAAATAGTCACACAATGCAAAATCAAATCTCCAAAATCTGCGCAATTCATTACCCTTAAGCGTTCTTGATATATTTTGTAAACTTTTAAAGCACTGTGCTTTAGGG
>JABMNQ010000110.1 GCA_013204495.1 Candidatus Pelagibacter sp. | reverse complement strand
GTTTTGAACTATCTAATTCTTTTAAAGTCTTGCAGCCCATTAATACCATATTTCTATTAATTTCATCATACATATTTTGCAATAGACGTTCCACACCTGGTTGACCCCCGGCGCTCAAAGCAAATAAAAACATTTTTCCAAAACTACATGCTGTTGCTCCTGCTGCTAATGCCTTTAAAACATGAGTTCCACGTCTCACTCCGCCGTCTAAAATAATCTCCAATTTATCTCCAACTGCTTCTCTAATTGCATTCACTTGATCGAAAGGCGATCTTGAACCATCTAATTGTCTTCCACCATGGTTTGAAATCATTATTGCTGTGCATCCAATATCTATTGCTCTTTTTGCGTCTTCAACTGACATCACACCCTTAAGAGCAAATGGGCCGTTCCATCTTTTTACACAGTATTCTGCATCTTTCCAGTTCATAGCTGGATCATATTGCTCATTAATATATTCAATAACTGATTTTGAAATATTGGTTCCTTTGTCTGTTTTGTTTTTAACATTAGATAATTCAAATTTTTTATGAGTAAAATAATTAAATACCCACTCAGGTCTCATAGCAAAACTAATTAGACTTTGAAGGGTAAGTTTTGGAGGTGTGGTAAACCCAGTTCTGTGATCTTTTTCTCTATTTCCAGCAACCAATGTATCAACAGTTAAACACATGCCATTAAAGCCAGACACTCTACATCTATCAATTAGATCATCTGTTATTGACTGATCTTTATGAACATAAAGTTGAAATAATTTTGGCCCATTTGAAACATCTGAAATTTCTTCAATTGTATTATTGGCCATAGTAGACATGCTATAAAAAGTTCCAAATTTTTCAGCAGCTCTTGCAGATGCCTTGTCTCCTTCGTGATGATAAAGTCTTTGCATGGCAGTTGGCGAAAGAAAAATTGGCATATCAATTTTTTTTCCAAAAATAGTTGTTGAAAGGTCTGGCTTGCCAACGCTGGCAAGTATATTAGGAATTAAATCACAGTCATTAAAAGATTCCGTATTTCTTCTTAAGGTCTGCTCATCATCAGAACCTCCATCTATGTAGTGAAAAATTGGTGAAGGTAATCTTTTTTTTGCTAATTTTCTAAAGTCACTAAAATTATAACAGTTTTTTAAATTCATTAATTAATTTAAAATGATTTAAAGAAATTAAACATATAGCTATTTGCCCCAGGGTTCTTGGTACCCAAGCTAGCATTAGAAAGGTGGTTATAAGAAAAACCAAGTTGACTGTTACTAAAAAGATCTAATGAAATTTGAAGTTCACTTTTAAATTCTATAATGTGCCCAAGATCTTTGCCATTTCCTTTGCTATAAAGGCCTGGAGTAAAACTTGGGGTAAAATTAATTTTACCTAATTTATAATTGGCTTGTACACCAGTGTAAACATAAGCTGCTGAATCTGCAGTAACTAGAGCGCCTGTTATTGGAGAAATATTACCCAAGAAAGTATCTCTATTTAAATCTTCATTTTGGTGCTGGAAACCAATTAATGTTGATTTTTTTCCAGTATCACTAAAGTCAAACATCCCTGAATAAACATTAAATTTTGAATCTTTTTCTTCAGAATTTGCAATTGAAGAAATTAATCCAAAAAAAATAATAAAAAGAATTCTAGAAATTAGTTTATTTTTTTTCATTTATGTTTTGTTATTTTTATTAATAATTACTTTTTTATATATTATCGCACCACCAAATAGAAATAACAACAATGGTAATAGCCATAAAATATAGGTTTTTTTATTTAATTGTGGATCATAAACTATCCAATCACCGTACTTTTCTCTCAAAAATTCATATACATATTCTTCTTTTAATCCTTCGTTGATTTTTCTATCAACAATTAATTTTATACTAGATGCAAAATCAGATTCTGAGTCGTATACGGATTGACCTTGGCAAATCAAACAACGAATATTCTTTAAGATTTTATTTTTTAAAATATTATTAGTTTCATTCGAATGTAACTGTGAAAAACTCATGAACAAAAATAAAGTTATAAATGTTTTTAAAATTTTCATTTAATTATTAATTTAATTTCGTTTACTATTTCTTGATTAATTGGGCCTACAAATTTTTTTATTATATTTTTATTTTTATCTATTAAAAAAGTTTCTGGAACACCATAAGCTCCAAATTCAATCCCTAAGGTTCCATCTTTATCAATTAAAATTCTAGAATATGGGTTACCAAATTCATCAATAAAATTTTTTGCATTATTAAAATTGTCTCTATAATTTAATCCAATTAGCTTAACTGATTGATTTTTACTTAATTGCATTAATAGAGGATGCTCTACCCTACAAGGCACACACCATGATGCCCAAATATTTACAATATAAAAAATATTTTCTTCAAAAATTTTATCTGAAGTAATGTAGTTTCCTGAATAAAAGTCTCTAGCATTAAAAATGGGGATATTTTTTTTTTTATTAGTCTCGGGTATATAAGTATTTGGATTATTTAGTCCCTTATAAAAAATAACAAAACTAAAACATAAAAATCCAACTACAATAAATAATATACCTTTATTTTTCATGTCCTTGTTTTAAATAAACCCATTGCACCGCCAAGACTTAACAATAAAACTGAAATCCAAATCCAGACCATAAAAGGCTTTACTTGATATCTAATATTAAAATACTCATTGCCTTTAACAAGATTCATTACTATGAATTTATCTTCTAATAGTGTTGTTTTTATATCTGCTTCACTAGTAACTATTATAGGTTGATTATAAATTCGTATCTCTGGTTTTAATTCAACCATTCTTCCTTTTAGATCTTTTACTTCAAAATATGCTGTAATAGAGTTAAAATTACTTTCTTTCCTTTCTTCTATTTTTTTAAAAAAAATTTCACCTTTGCTGTAGTTGTATTTTTCACCTACTTTCATATTGGTAATAATTTCAGATGATAAAATACTATTGAATAAAATACTTAATATTAACAAGCTAAAACCCAAATGTGCAATAGCTTGTGATGTATTATTCAATTTTTGAATAAAAAGTTCTCTCAGGGTTGTAAAGAAAAGAAAAAAAGCAGCTGAAACTAAAACCGTATAAAAAAGTATATCTGCTGTTAAATTTTTAATTATAAAAAATGCTAATGTTACTGAAACTACAAAGGTTAAAATCAGTGAATATTTATTTTCTACTTTTGATTTAACCCATTTAAGTCTTGGTCCTACAGACATAAATAATAAAAAAGGTATTAAAAAGGGAGCTATTAATTTGTGATAAAAGGGAGGGCCTACCGATATTTTTTCACTAGATATCACATCTAGAAAAATTGGATAAACCGTACCAATTAAAACAACAGATAAAAAATACATCATAAACCAATTATTAATTAAAATAGAAGTTTCTCTACTTAACCAAAAAAAATTATTTAAATTTTTGTTATTTTCTTTATGAAATATAAAAAATATTCCTAAAGATAAGACAATTAGAACAAACAAAAAGATTAATATAAAAATCCCTCTTGCGGGGTCATTTGCAAACGTATGAACAGAATTTAGTATTCCAGATCTTACTAAAAAAGTTCCACACATACTTAAGGTAAACGTTGTAATGGATAATATAATTACCCAAGATTTCAATGCAGCTCTTCTCTCCAATACTACAATGCAGTGTAATAATGCTGTTAGAGCTAACCATGGCATTAATGAAACATTTTCAACTGGATCCCAAAACCAAAAACCTCCCCATCCTAACTCATAATAAGCCCAAATGGATCCAAGCATAATTCCTAATGATAAAAAAATCCAAGAAACCAAAACCCATTTTTTAATATGCTGGCCCCATTCTTTTGAAACATAATTTTGTGTAACAGCAGCGAGTGATGATGAAAAAATTATAGATGTTCCAACATAACCTAAATATAAAATTGGTGGGTGTATAGCTAATGCGGGGTCTTGTAAAATTGGATTAAGACCAAGACCTTCATTGGGTATTGGGAATAAATAATTAAAAGGATTAGATGTCATCAATATAAATAAGAAAAATCCAATAATTATTATTTGCTGAAATAATAAAGTTAAAATCCTATATTTTTTAGGCTGTGTCTTTGATTTAATTAAAAATAAAAAAATAAATAAAGTTAATACCAATAACCATAGCAATAAGCTTCCTTCATGGTTTCCCCATGTTCCTGAAATTTTATAAAATAATGGTTTGGTTGTGTGAGAATTATTAAAAACTGTCTCATTACTAAAGTCTGAATTTACAAAAGACAAAACCAAACTCAAAAAACTTACAATTACAAAAACTAACTGCAGCAAAGATAAAGATAGTACATTTTGGTTTATCTGTTTACTGCTTCTATTAAAATCTTTAATTGAAACACCGCAAAGTAGAACTGAAAGCATTAACCCTAGAATTAAAGAATAATACCCTATTTGATTAGCAAGCAATTTATTTAACTCCTAAAGCTTCTTTAACTTCTGGTGGCATATAGTTTTCATCATGTTTTGCCAAAATTTTAGTCGCAGAAAAATAATTTTTATCTTTTAAAAATCCTTCTGCAACTACTCCTTTTCCTTCTGCAAATAAATTTGGTACTGCACCGGAATAAGTAACATTGATTTCATTTTTAAAATCTGTAATAATAAAATTAACTTCATTGGAATTTATAATAACAGATTCTTTTTTAACCATTCCACCTATCCTTATCTTTTTCTTCTCTAACTCAATTAAAGAATTGATTTCAGATGGTGATTGAAAATATACAACATTGTCTTTTAATGATTGTAGAATTAGAAAAACTGCTAAAATTACTGATGTTAAAAGCAATACCAAAAATAGAAATCGTAATTTAACCTTTTTACCATACATGGTTTATTAGTTAAATATTTGATGTATTGGATAATATCTCGTTATTAATAGTTTGTTGTCTAGCAGCTTTAGCTTTTTCAATATTTAGAGAACCAAACTTATATGCAAATCTTTTTTGTTCTTTTGAAAGTTGCAGTTTAGTTACAGAATATAAAGTCGTAAAACTAGCTAATGTAAATGCAAAGGCTGACCATACGTAGGCTCCATATCCATTCATTGAAATTATTTCGTTTATCATAATCTATCTAATCCTTTATTCTTAACTTTTATCAGTTCTGTATTATATTTCATCAAAAAAATAAGTAGTGAAAAAAGAGTAAATGCCGCAGTCATTATACCTAAGGGAACTAACATTGATGCATGGATGGCAGTGTTGTTTGATATAATATTAATTGAAGCTGGTTGATGAAGAGTGTTCCACCAATCCACTGAATATTTTATGATTGGAACATTAACCACTCCTACAACTGCTATTATAGAAGTGACTTTCACGACCTGTTCTTTATCCTCATAAATTCTCCAGGCTAATAAATACATCCCATAAAATAGAGCTAAAATTAACATAGAGGTT
>JABMNQ010000109.1 GCA_013204495.1 Candidatus Pelagibacter sp. | reverse complement strand
CCACAATGCCCGTTCGTATGCCTTTTCTTGCCGCATAGACGGCGGCAGAGGCTCCTGCGGGGCCACCGCCAACAATTAAGACGTCATAGGGCTTCTTCGCAGATATTTTTTCTGCTACTTTTTTGGATGCTCCGGTATCAATCTTTACAATAATTTCTTCTAGCTCCATACGACCTTGTCCAAACACTTCTCCATTCATCATTATGGTAGGGACCGACATTATTTTTCTTTCATTTACCTCTTCCTGAAATAATGCACCATCGATCATAGTGTGACTAATATTTGGATTGAGTAAAGCCAATACATTTAGTGCCTGCACCACATCTGGACAATTGTGACAACTTAATGAGATGTAAGTCTCAAAATGAAACTTTCCTTCAATTTGCTTTATTTGCTTAATAATATCCTCGGTGACCTTGACAGGGTAACCACCCACTTGTAATAAAGCCAATATCAAGGAAGTAAATTCATGCCCCATCGGAATACCGGCAAACTCGATCCCCGTATCACTTTCTTTACTATTAACCTTAAATGAGGGTATCCGAGTGGCCGGGTCAGAATGCTCCGTCAATGTTATTTTTTCTGATATACCTTCTAGTTCCAACAAAAGTTCCCGCATCGAAACCGACGAGGGTCCATCATCTAAATTAGCAACGACCTCTACTGGATTTACCAGTTTTGTCATGTATTGGTTTAACTGTTCTTTAATTTTATTATCAAGAGCCATGTAGATACCTATTAACTATTAAAAATAGTAGGGTCGGCTGCAAGCCAACCCTACACTTTTTTTTATTTTTAAATTTTTCCTACTAAATCAAGTGATGGCTCTAGTGTTGCATCACCTGGTTTCCATGAAGCAGGGCACACTTGACCTGGATTTGCTGCCACGTGTTGTGCTGCCTGAATTTTTCTTAGCAGGTCGGCTGCAGAGCGGCCAATACCCAAGTCATTAACCTCTACAGTTTTAATAATTCCCTCAGGGTTAATTACAAAGGTTCCTCTTAAGGCAAGACCCTCTTCCTCAATCATTACTTCAAAGTTTCTGGTTATCTTTCCAGTCGGGTCACCAATCATTGGAAATTTGATTTTTTTAATGGTATCTGAAGCGTCGTGCCAAGCTTTATGTGTGAAGTGCGTATCGGTAGAGACTGTATAAACTTCAACGCCCATTTTTTGAAGTTCTTCGTAGTGGTCTGCAACATCGCCTAATTCTGTTGGACATACAAATGTAAAGGCAGCGGGGAAAAATATCACTGCCGACCATTTACCCTTCAAACTTTCTTCCGTCACCTCAACAAATTTACCGTTATGGAATGCTTGGGCCTTAAAGGGTTTAATGTGCGTATTTACAAGAGAGTGCATGATTTTTCCTTATATTTATTGTTAAAAAAAATGAGTATAGGGAAATTAATTCAATTTGTATAATTAATTATAAATATATTTATGATAGTTTTTACTTATCAATTAAGTGACTTTTTAAACAACATCTCCTCTCGTTGTAGCTCTTTTAGCCTAGCTTCTACACGTGACTTTTCATAAAAATTACCGTCCCTAGAGCGCACAGCTAAATCCATCAACGAAATTGCCTCTCTCAAGTTGTATCGATAGTAAAACGCCTCCGCCAGATTCTCATGTTGCAATAAAATCTTGCCTAGATTGGCATAAGCCTTAGCCATCAATTCATAGAGGTTGGGGTCCTTAGGATAAAGCAAAAGATATTTTTGTAAAAGATCAATCGCCATAGAATTATACTTAACACTAATATAATGGTCTGCTAGGCCATACACAAATGCCCGGTAGGTAGGAAACATTAAAAGGCCTTTTAGATATAAGTCTGTAGCCTCTTGGAGGCTTCCCTTTTTAATTAAAAGGGTGGCTTCTAAATTAATCAACATCGGATTGTTGGGCTTTGATTTTATAAGAAAGTCTAGCTCTTGTCCGGCCTCATTGATCTGATTATTACGATAGTAGGCATACGCTAATGCAAAGTGCTCACCGGACTCATTAATAAACGTTTTATTTTTAATATTCTCCTTTAGGAGGTTGATGATGCTGGTCTTTTCTTCAAGAAATGCTCTTAGCTTTCCCTTAACATAGTAAAAATTATCCGAATCTACTCTTTGTTTATAGGGGTATTCCTTAATTCGGTCCTCGATGTCGCTAATACGGTCTGAGGTGATGGGATGAGTCCTCAAGAATGCAGGTGCCGCTCCATCGCTAAACTGACTCGCATTCTGCATCGTCCTAAAAAAATTAATTGGCCCCCTAACATCGAATCCGGCCCGATCAAGTAATTTGATGCCCTCCCGATCGGCCTCTTGCTCGTGTCCCCTCGTAAAATCTAACGTATTCTGTACGGCGCTGGCACTAACTGCTTGCATAGCACCACCTGCTAGTTGAGGATTGGACCGAGAGACTAGTATTGCCAGTGCCATCCCCAGCGCCGTCTTATAAGAGTCCCGCTGTTGTGAGGCAATAATCCGTGGCAAATGCTTTTGTGTTATATGTGAAATTTCATGAGCCAAAACTCCTGCCAACTCTGACTCAGAGTTGGCAGCTAAGAATAAACCCGTATGGACACCCACTACACCACCCAGCATAGCGAAGGCATTGATTGTTGAGTCGTTGAGAATAAAAAACTCAATATGACGATTCGCAATAGATGTCTTAACCAACAAGCTATTTCCTAAGGTCGCTAAATAATCTTCAATTTCAACGTCATGGATTACGCTTGAACTTTGGTTAACCTCGTAGAGGATCTGTTTGGAAATCTTGTCTTCCTCGACGGCGGTAATAATGTTGTCAGTATAGCTACCTAAATCAGGTAGCTCATCGGCCATTACTATATGGCCTATGAAAAAAAACATTAACAAAAGCTTTTTCATTTTTTTTATTTATAGTTAATATGTAATGGTATTCATTATAAGATGATTAAGCTATGCTCACACACATTGATGCCAATGGAAATGCCCAAATGGTAGATATTACTGAAAAAAATATAACGCATCGCTTGGCAATAGCATCCGGCATGATCACGATGCAACAGGCAACCCTTAAACTAATTCAGAAACAAGGACATAAAAAAGGAGACGTCCTGACCGTCGCTAAAATTGCAGGCATTCAGGCAGCGAAAAATACATCAGGGCTCATCCCTTTATGTCACCCCATTAGCATATCCGGCATTGAAATTAATTTTATTGTAAATGAGGAGACCCCTTCAATTATATGTCATGCAACAGTCGAGTGTTCAGGCCAAACTGGTGTAGAAATGGAGGCATTAACTGCAGTCTCAATTAGCTTATTAACAATTTATGATATGTGCAAAGCAGTAGACCGGGGAATGAAAATTATAGACGTGCAGCTACTGCATAAAGATGGGGGGAAGTCGGGATTATGGAGAAATAAAAGCATTTGAAAAATGGAGGCTTTACTTGATGATAAATTTTTTTATATTGTCTATAATAATTTCAGGATGGATTCTCGCTATATTTTTATCAGGGTCCTGGAACCAAAAAGCATTATTTCCCCATGGCTTGTAAATATTAGGCCTACCCTCACCAAAAATAGTATAACTTTTAGTGCCAACGGCACTCGCTATATGTCCTAATCCAGAATCATTGCCAACAAATAAATCAGACCCCTCAATTAATGCTGCAGTTTCTATTAAGTTAAGTTTTCCGCAAAGATTTATGGCGTTGCCATTATAGTGTTTCATAAAATAATTTCCAAGGTTGGAATCATTTTTATCTCCGACCAAAAGTACATTTTTGTAGCTGTACATTAAATCATTAGCTAGCTGAGCATAGTTCATTGTTGGCCAAATTTTATGTGGAGAGTTTGCACCCAATCCTATTGTTAATATCTTATTATTCTTTAAGATAAATTGTTGGACAGCCTTCCTTTCAATTTCAGTTATCCACATTCTTGGATTGGGAATATTATTCAATCCTAAGCCTAGGGATAAAAAATGCTTTTCTATGCTGTGAACGTTGATATTATTTTTTTTGTGATATTTTAGATCAGCTTTTACAAAAAATAATAGGCCATCAGATCTTAAATCAATTGCTAAATCATAATTTTTTTTTCGTATTAGATGCAATAAACGAAGTAACTCCAAAAAACCTTTGCGTTTATTTTTTTGAAAAAAAGATCCTATGTATGGACAATTTTTAAAAATTATTTTAGATTTTTCATCACCCACTATATCAATTAAAGCCTTGGGATGAAGTTGATGAATTTTTTCAATAACTGGCGTTGTTAATATAACATCACCAATATTAGAGAGCGTTATGAAGAGAATATTTTTATATTGCATGGCCGCTGTTAGATCATAAAGTTATTTATTTTTTTGAAGCCGCCTAAACTTATCGTAACTCCATAAATATTGTAAGGGAATTTTTCTTATTATTTTTTCTAAATTATCATTAAGGTCTTGAGCCTTATGGTAATCCTTATTTGTAATCTCTTTACAATGAATTATAAATCCAGAACTATCAGAGAGTCTCTCTGCGTAAGCAAGTATTACAGTTGCGCCAGTTTTTTCAGCCAAGCGCTGAGCCAATATCATGGTATATGATTTCCTACCAAAAAAATTAGCCCATACTCCCTGTCCTTTGTCTGCAACTTGGTCTGGCAAAATACCAATTGCCTCGTTATTATTAAGGGCATATAACAATTTCTTTATTCCTGCATTAGTTGTTGGGGCTAATTTGACCAATCCCTTCGATCTCCCTATATCGATAATTTCATTCATCCACGGCTTCCTTGCTATCCTATATAGAATCGTAATAGGGTTTTTGCTCCCATAATATACTGATGTAATTTCATAGCAGCCCAAATGTGGCGTGAGAAAAATTATGCCCTTACCTTTAACTATAGCTCTTTTAATGCAGTTTTCACCCTGAATCTCACGAATCCAACTCAAAACTCTGGAGTGAGGAGATGCCCATATTGCAAAACTTTCAATAAAAGTTTTACCAATTTCAGAAATATTTCTATTAACAGCAGCTTCAAGATCCCTTGGATTTTTGAATAGCTTTGTAATTATTAGATTATTTTTAAGTGTAGTTTTTTGGTTTCTATTTAAAAGAAAATAAATCTTACCCGTAAGATGCCCAATATTATGAATTACCCTTAATGATACTTTGGATAGAACTAAATTTATAATCAAGAAAATTATTTTTTTTAGCAATTTTTTAATAAGATATTAATAATAGTTATCATTTATAAACTCACAAACAAAATTAGGTTAATATTACCATTAAATAATTACCAATAAAGGTGCAATGTGAAATTCCTAACTATTGAGAATATCAGCACATTTGTGGTGCTAATATTAGCTCCTTTTTTAATCATTTCCAGAACAACAGCTGATCTTATGGTAGTTTCAGTTTCTTTATTTTTTTTATACTACTCTTATAAGAAAAAAGACTTTCATTGGCTCAAGGAAAAATGGTTTCAATATTTTATTATTTTTTGGATTTATCTTTTAACTATTAATACTTTTTTTAGTGTTAATCCAACCAATACTTTTTTTTATGCCTTAAGCATTATAAGGTGGCCACTATTCGCTCTAGCCATATCAATATTATTTAGTAACAGAAGATATTATAAATTATTTTTATGGTCACTTTCATTCACAATTTTCTTTGTTATTTTTGACGTTTGGTATCAGTATATATTTCGGTATGATATTTTTGGGTTTCCGGCATATGATATTGTTAGGCTTACCGGTCCATTCAGACACAACCCAGTTCCCGGAATATTCATTACACGATACCTATTTCTTCTAATAACCTTATTTCTTTTTTATAGAGTATTGATATCAAATAATTTAAAACTTTTCATAGCATGTAGCTTAATAATTATTGGCCTTTTCTCTGTGTTTATAACTGGAGAAAGGATGTCATTTATTTTATATCTATCCTCAGCCATCTTAGTAGGTTCAAGCTTATTATATAAACATCCATATTTTAAACTAATTATGCTTTTTTCTATTTTTTTTGTTTTTTCCTTATTATTAATATTTTTTTTGATAGACGAAAATATTACTAATAGAATGTTTTATTCAACATTCGATAAGCTAACTAATTTTTCTACCTCTGATTATGGAATTTTATATAAAGTGGCTCTAAATAGCTGGCTTGAAAATCCTCTTGTTGGCGGTGGATTACATCAATTTAAAAATATTTATCCATTATATGGCCCTGAGGTTGTAGATGGCGTAGGCAAAATTCTTCATGCTCATAATAGACCTTTAGGGCTCCTAGCTGAAACAGGGGTGCTTGGACTAATCCTTTATTATGCTGTAATTTATCAGATATTAAAATTCTGTTTTAATTTAATAAAAGACAATAAAAACATATCACAATTTATTCTTTTACTGAATCTAGTTTATTTATGTTTTTTCCCTTTTATGACTGCATATAGCTTCAGTCATAATTGGATGGAAGCTATGATTTGGTGTGTTACAGGGTTTGTGTTAATGCTTAGTAAGTCAGAAAAAAATGTCTAGCATTATTTTATTTAAAAGAATCTTGAAGTTTAAGAAAAAAATAACAGACTCTTACTATAAATTCAACACTGAAATTTTTTTAGATAAATCCTTAATTAAAAAAGTATTAATTATAAAATGGGGAGGTATGGGTGACATAGTAATTAGCTTGCCTATTATTGAGAGTATTGCCAAACACTTTCCTGAAGCGGAAATTCATTTAAATACCTCCAAGCAATGGTTGCCGATCTTCGAAAATGACAAAAGATTTTCTCAAAAATGGTACGTTGATTTCAAAAGTCATAAATATGGATGGAAAGGTATTTTTGAGTGGTTACGCATATGTAATAAAAATAAGTACGATGTAATCTTCGACTTACAAACAAACGACCGAAGTAGACTCCTTATCACATTTATCAAGTACCTGAACTTTCACAGTAATTTTTTGTTTGGTAACCATCCTATTTTTCCCTATGGTAATAGAAACTATAGAAAACTAGTAAATATACATGCTTTTGACATTATGAAAAATGCTATTGAATCAGTTGGTATTAAGGTTGTATCAAAAAAAACAAAGATTTACACGACTCAACAAAATATTAAAAAAGTTAATTTTATTATTAAACAAAACCAATTAGTTGAGAAGAATTTTGGAGTATTCATTTGTGGCAGCAATAAGAATGGTGCGCTTAAAAGGTGGGGTGTAAATAATTATTTTGAGCTATCTCTATTAATAAAAAAATTTTCAGAAAAAATTATTCTTATAGGTGGTCCTGACGACGAGACCGAATGTCGTAGAATTTCGCAACTTGATGAACACATTATTAACTTATGCAATAAAATTGACCTCGTTGAATTACCATTAATACTAGATAAAGCAAAATGGATAGTTTCAAATGATACTGGTCCAGCACATTTTGCTGCATGTACAAATACTCCGACTCTTTTAATCACTGGCCCCACAAACCCAGCTTTGGTTATACCTATAAACACAAATATTACTGCCATTCAGGCTGATATTGAATGTAGAAGCTGTTATAGGAAAATTTGCTCTCATCACTCCTGCATGCTTGGGCTATCTGCACAAAAGGTCCTTCCTTTCTTTAAGGAAATTAATGGTGGCTAAAAAAATATTATGGTGGGGCAGGTCTAATATTCATTATTCTCGTAACCAATTATTAAGAAAGCTGTTGCTAGATTTAGATTTTGAAATAATTGACTTTTATCCGAAACTTTCCAAATTAGGTCATATCGAAGCCTGGTTAAGAAATATTGTAAAACCAGATTTAGTCTGGGTGCCTTGTTTTAGACATAGGGACATAAAAAGTGCCAGCATATGGTGTAAGAAAAATAATATTCCTCTACTTATTGATCCTTTAATTAGTTCATGGAATAAAAAAATTTTGGAGAATTCTAAGTACAATATTAGTAGCATTAAATCTGTAAAATTAAAAAAGTGGGAATCTACTTTATTTAGTTATGCGGATCTAGTGTTGGCAGACACTGAAATTCATTTAAATTTATTCAAGAAATATTTAAACGTTCCCAAGGATAAACTTAGCGTTGTTTATGTTGGTGCCGATACCGACAAATTTAAACCAGACACTCAATTAATACAAAAAAATTATATTGAGGTACTTTTTTACGGTAGTTTTATAGGTCTCCATGGAGCTGATATAATCGTTGAGGCTGCAAAGTTACTTTCTAAATATAATAATGTTATATGGACTATGCTTGGAGATGGTCCAGAACATGAAAATTGTCTAAAAATTGCTAAGGGAGTTGAAAATATCCAATTTGAAAAGTCTATATCCTACGAGGATTTACCTAAACGTATAAACGAGGCTGATATTATTCTTGGGGTATTTGGAGACTCATTAAAGGCTAGCTCTGTAATTCCCAATAAAGTCTTCCAAGGAATGGCGTGTGGTAAAACAATTATAACTAGAAAAAGTTTGGCTTACCCCGCATCATTCATGTCTAAAAATAGCGGGGTAATTCAAATTCCACCTAATGATTCTATTGCTCTATCAAAAGCAGTTAAAAGTTTGGCTGACAATACAGTTTTTTTAGCTAAATCAAGCTTGTCTGCTAAACGAAATTTTGATAGATTTTTTTCACAATTGCATGTTAGTAATCAACTAATAAAATCACTTCGTAAAATTTCAATTTCTTAGTAGGACTATATCGCTATAAAGTTTTAATGTTTTAATCAGTGTATTTTGTAGGTTAAATAATTTAGTCTTTTTAACAATTGGCCTTTTTATTATAAATTGCTCAGATACCTTTTCAAGAAGATCTTGGTCTTTGTGTCTTATAATTCCCTCTTTAAATATCTTAGCCAGTTGTTCGCCTACCCCACCATGATCATAACCAATTACTGGGACACCTAACTTTATAGATTCGATTACCGTTCTACCAAATGCTTCTGGCTTATCTGAGAGCGAGTATACAATTCCTGAAATAGCGAATATTTCCTTAATGTCATCCCTATGCCCAGTAAAGCTTATATAGGCTGATAGGTTATAGCTTACAATCATATTTTGTAACTTTGTCTTATAATTCTTTTTGTTACTATCGCCAACTATTAATCCGTGAATATTTTTGTATTTTTTCGTAAGAGTTGATAATAGTCTTATAAAATCCTCATGTCCTTTTCTTTCTGTTAGGCGTCCAGGTAGGGTTAAAATTATTTTATTTACCGTCTGAGGAAATTCGTTATTCCATAATGTTATCCATTTCAAATTTGGCTTATACCCGTATGGATAATTATCTGAATTAACCCCCCTATAAATGACGTTAATTTTATTCGCATCAATTTTATAATTTGATTTTATATAGGAAGACAATCCATTTGATACAACAATGATTTTTTTTCCTTTTGTCATTATTGAGCTGTACATACTTACAGAATTGTACCCATGGACTGTTGTAACAAATATAGGTCTATTTTTTTTTGGTACAAATTTAAGGGTGATATAGCATATCCATGCAGGCAGTCTCGATCTTGCATGTAGGATATCTACCTTATAATTTCTTAATACTTTTATAAGTTTTGGGATTAAAAATAATGTTAGTAATGATTTATTTCCGAGTGATAGATTAATGTGGTGGCTACCAATATTGTGAAGGTCCTTTTCTAACCTACCACCGCCCGAGATAATAATAGATTTATGCCCTCTTTCAACTAAAAATCTTGCGAGCTCTAGTGTTCCTTTTTCTACACCACCATAATTAAGCTCAGGCAATACTTGCGCAACAACAAGTTTTCTTTTTTTAATCATTGGTTGTTATTTAATAATTTTAATTTAACTAATACAGCACACCTATCTGTTTCGTTAAATATTATTTTTCTTTTTTTATATATTTTTTTGGAAAAAAATCTTACAATTTTTAGTTCGATTAAATTATTAACTGATTTATAAATTTTATTATTCCCCTTTTCTTTTAATTCAATTATACCAACGTCACAACCTGCCGTTAATGATTCATAGATCATTGATACAGAATCTTTTGTAACCCAAACATTCTTAGATTCATACAATTTTTCTTTGATCCATGTATCTGGAACATTTGAATAGTTAAAAATATTAAGGTTAGTTATATTTTTATTTTTTATTTGAGTATAGAAGTCTTTTGGTGTTCTTGGGGAGTTGGTAAGACTGTATTGAATTGATAAATTTGCTTCTGTAATTTCTAGAATTTGTCGAATCACGAATTCATTGTTCCAATTAAAGTGCCTTGATGACCCCCCGATTAATATTAAGCCCTTTAATTCATCATGCCGTCCTAAATCTCTAAGATTATTAAGCGCTCCATGAAATCGAATTACATTGACGCTGTTATTGTTTCTAAGGTTATCGTGATTTGGAATTAAACATAAATCAAAAAAATAAATAGGTAACGTAGGTTTCATTATTACAAGGGATTTTGCTCTCAGTAATAATTTAGTCATAAATGCGACTAAATGAGTTCTGTGTCCAGCGGCAACTACAAGCACAGGCCTTTGAATTTTATCTTTTCGTAATACAAACTTGATAATCTTTATCCATGCCTGTGCCCTTGTTAAGCTATTAATTTCACATTTAACTAACTTTTTGAGTGAGTTGCATAACGATAATGATTGTATATCGTGACCTTTTTTTTGATCAGTGATTCGCCATATGATCGTTTGATTTATTTTCATGCTATTAAGCACCTTCCTGCATTATTAATTCAGTTATTCTATTTGCAGATTCTGGTGCCATTGTGATCCCATAACGATAATGACCGGAATTAATAAATAAATTTTCATAGAAATTGTCTTTCATAATAAATGGTAGGTTCTCATTAGTACCTGGCCGAAAGCCCGTCCAATGTTTTTCTAACTCAATGTCTTTTAATTTAGGAACTAAATTTTGTGCTTTTTTTTGCAACATACTTATTGCCTCTCGATTAATAGCCTTACTAAACCCAACATTTTCTCTTGTACTTCCCGCAAGGATAACGCCATCCTTTCTTTGGAGCACATATGAATTATCCCCATAAAAAATATGGGGTAGCTCTATATCATTTTTTTTAAACTGAATCATCTGACCTCTCACTGGATATATATGGTCCAAAAATTTTTGATGAATTAATCCTGTCCATGCTCCAGTGGCAATGACATAGAAGTCTGCACTAATTAATTGATTATTATTACTCGGCCATTCGAATATTTTTTTATTTTCTGATTTTATCGGCGTCAACTTACAGTTCTCAATAATCTCTATTTTTAAATTAACCATTAACTTTTTCAACGCCTTCATTAATTTCGAGGGGCTTATCTGACAAACTTCAGGAAAATAAAAATAGGGGTTATTGTCTAATTTTCTTTCTTCAATATTAAAATTATTTCTTGTTGACCACTCAGACATTAACTGCCTGTCATTTTTTTGTTTCAGCAACATTCCTGATTTCTTAAACTCTGGATCACAGCCAGTTTCATCTATTAGACGTTTTGATAGGGATTCATATGACCTGTCGCTATTCATGCATAGCTGATAAATAGAGTCGTCATAATCCCATGGTAATAAAGGAAATAATATTCCTGCGGCTGCCGAAGAGGATTCCTGCCCAATCTCAGACTGATCAAGAATAGTAACTTGAAACCCTTTATCTTTTAAGTTAATTGCCGATAGACCACCCACAACCCCCCCGCCAATAACAACTATTATTATCATATATTACTTGCCATTCAAAGCATATTTTT
>JABMNQ010000014.1 GCA_013204495.1 Candidatus Pelagibacter sp. | reverse complement strand
CTTGGGAAAAAATTACACTTGATTCATCTGAGCCAAGACTGTCTAGAAATTCTTGGAACAGCTAAAGGGATGGTAGAAATAAATCTTCTTGAAGATCCAAAATATCATATTGCAGATGACAAGCTAGGTTAGAATAAATAGTTTAATTAATTAAGGGCGCACTCGTACAACACTTAATAAAAATATTTTAATTGTCCTAGTTACTTACAATAGTGAAAAAAAATATAATGAATTCTTTATTATGAAACTATCTCAGCTCTCTATAGGTCGAGACAATAATTTTAATCTAATTAGAATTTTTGCCGCATACGCAGTACTTATATCGCATAGCTATGTAATTTCATCGGGAATGGGTGATTCTGAACCAAACATCCACGGCTTAAGTTTAGGGGGCGCTGCCTTACATATTTTTTTTATTATAAGTGGGTTCCTTATAACTGCAAGCCTATTAAGAAGCAAAAGTTTAATAGAGTATTTTTGGTCGAGATTTTTGAGAGTATTTCCTGCTCTATTTTTTTTGGCAACAATAGTAACCTTTGGATTAGGATTATTTTTTACTAACTTCTCATGCATGGAGTATCTATCTAAATCCGATACGTACCTCTATTTTATTAAATGCATTACATTGCTGAGGGGTATTGAATTTGAGTTGCCTGGAGTATTCAATGATAACCCACACAAAAATATAGTTAATGGATCGTTATGGTCACTCCCTAAAGAAGTAAGGCTTTATGTTTTTCTGGCCATTGTGTACTGGGTTACATTGAAGATAAAGCCGGTTAAGAGTGAAATACTATTTTTTATGGCTATATTGCTCTCCTATCTGATTACATTTTTCAAATTGCTAAATAACGACATTTTTAATTTTAGTCAAGGGGGCTCTAATAACCTTAGTTTGATGTTTTTTTCAGGCTCACTTTTTTACTTTCTTAGGGGCTGGGTAAAAATATCATCTAAAATCTTCTTACTGGTCGTTGCAATATTATTACTTGCTATGATTGATAAAAAAGTCTTTGTAATTTTTTATCTAATTTCCTTGCCTTATTTAACATTATTTCTTGCTCACACACCCAGCGTTTTATTTAGAAAGTACAATAAAATTGGAGATTACTCTTACGGCATTTATATTTATGCGTGGCCCGTTCAACAAAGCAAAGTTTCTTTACTGCCAAATATTAGTGTTACCTTAATGATTCTATATTCGTCTCTAATAACCCTGAGCCTTTCTTTAATTTCTTGGCACTTTATAGAGGTTCGTTTCCTGGCATTAAAAAAGTCATCTGTATTCCATTCAAAAAAATGAATTAGAACATTGTTATGAAGCTATAAAATATTTACCAAAATATTAAAGCTAAGGTATAGATTATATTCATAACCCCGACGGAAAAAATTACACTTGATTCATCTGAGCCAAGACTGTCTAGAAATTCTTGGAACAGCTAAAGGGATGGTAGAAATAAATCTTCTTGAAGATCCAAAATATCATATTGCTGACGATAAGCTAGGGTAGAATGAATAATTAAATTTAATCCTTATTATGGCGCCCATAGATAATATTTCGATAGTTTTAGTGACGTACAATAGTATGGACATTATCCACTTATTTCTTTCCCAGCCACAATTAAAAAACAAGAAGAATATTTTTGTTGTAGATAATTCAAGTGCTGACAAAACTGTTTCAATAATACAAAATTTACACCCTAATGTTCATATAATTAGATCAAAAAAAAATATTGGCTTCGGATCCGCAATTAATTTAGGCCTAAAAAAAACCAATACTAAATATGCGCTAGTAATAAACCCTGATACGTTTTTTTCAAATACATTCTTTAAAAATCTTAATAAAAGTATAGATAAATATCCGAATGCTGCCATTCTTGCACCAATAATTATGGATGATTCTAAATTTTTAACACCGCCATCAAAAGAATTTTATTTGGAAGAATTGACCGTTAATGCATTTGACGATAACAGTTTAACTGATAAGAAAAAAGATTTTATTCATGGCTCATGTTTTTTAATTAATCAATTTTTCTTCGAAGATAATAAAATTTTTGATGAGAACATCTTTATGTTTTTTGAAGATAATGACTTATCAAAAACAGTAACAAAAAGGAAGTTGGATATGGTTGAACTTGGGAATTGTTATATCTATCACCAAGGCGATAAAAGCTCTACACCAACATCACATATTTCAGCGTTTAAAAACTTTCATTATGGGTGGTCACAATTATATTTCAATAGTAAACATAATCCAAAATGGAGATCTATTCCGATGAATTATCTATTAATAATTAACTATATTAAAAGATTGCTCATATACAGCATACTGCTAAATAACAAAAGAATTAAGCCATCTTACTTCAGACTGAGGGGAATGATAGCGTATATTCTAGGTAAAAAATCTCAGGATATTAGAGAGAATATTAGCCTTTAACTATTTGTAAAATAAAATTCTAGGTGGGCTATATTGGACCCTAAGACACAAATATATCAGATTACCTCACTGCTTATGCTTGCTTCTAAAATAAGCATACTTATCAGGAAAGAAAAAAATTAAATAATGCATCATTTTGAAAAAAGACTCATACAGCTTATATGTTGCACGGGAAAAAAAATAAATAGAATTAATTTTTTTTGGTACCTTAATTAACCGCGGATCCATGAGCATAAGCTCATTATTTATAGTGGCTTGACTGATTAACCCTGGTTTTAAATACAAGCAATTAATATTTCTCCGCCATGTTTGCCCAATCAAAATATCAAATGGTAAGTAGTAGCCTTTACATTGTTCAATAATTTTTTTTGCGCCATTGTTGGAAATTAAATACGCATGAGCTCCGCCTGGTAATTTTGGGAATCTTTGCAATGAAAAGGTCTTGTTAATTTTTAAAACTTTTCTGCCATTAAAGCTCGAAAACTTATTGGGACCAATAAATCTAATTAAGTCCCATTTATAATTAATTTTTATTATCTCATTTAGGGTATTTTCGAAAATTTTCGGAATGCTGACGTCATCTTCAAGCACAAGAGCTAATGGTAAGTTTAAGGCTACAATCTCCCTCAATACTGATAAATGAGAATTAAAAATTGCTATTTCTTTATCTATGAGGCTTTTCCCCATAAATAATTTTCTCAAATAATCATTGTAATTTTTATAATCCTTAGTGGTTAAGTTAGCTGCATCTGTAGCTTCAATAAATTTATAGCTAAACATTGTAGTTTTAAGATATTTTAATATTTTTTGTTTTTTGTAAACGTCTTTTTTTAAATTAATAACATAGACATTTAGTAAATTTTTTTTAATTGTATCCATAAATTTATTTATGTTTATATAGATTTTTACTTATATTATTTACGCTTAGTATTGCTCCGATTAACAGCCATATGATTGATGCATATTTATTTGAAAAAAAGCTGGTACTACTGGCTATCGGGAGAAAGCAGGTGAATAAAGTGCTAAATATTAAAGAGAATTTAAGGTACTCGCCTTTTAAAAAGAAATCTTTTAATTGTGAGATAAAAAGTGTTGCAACCATGCTAAAGAATAGAATAAATCCAATAACTCCTGTCTCACTAAGAAGCTCCAAGGAAATATTATGCGGGTGGAAGCATACGCCTGGGCCAGCATTGTCTCCTAGAGTACCATATGTGCCAAGGGCATTACATGCTTCTCTGTATTTATGTAGCCCTACACCAGTTATAGGTGACTGCATCCATACGTCATATGCGCTTCTCCAGACTAAACCATAATCTGATTGCTTCCAATTTATAATTTTTTCAACAGTTGAATAAATTGCTCTATCAGTTACCCCGGGGTAATGATTTGCAAAAAGTATTATGCAAATAAGGCATAAAATAAAAGCTCCAAAAATAATCCCTTTAGGGCTATCTTTGCTGAGAAAAATACCCAGCAAATAAAATATTACACTGGTGGTAATTAGGAGAAGCGCCATCCTTTCACCTGATATATATACCGTTAGAAAAGCTAACATCATTAGTATAAATGACGACGTTATTATTTTTTTCTGATTAAGAGACGGCTTAAAGTGATCATAAATAATAATAATCAGAGGAGGCAATACAGCTAGCTTAGCAATCCATGCACCCACGTAAAGATGAGACCTGAATGGACCAGTGAGCCTTCCAGGAGCGTAACTTTCGTAGCCAAAAATATCTGAGCCTGAGAAATATTGCCACCAAGTATCAAAAATTATAAATATCAATACAAATATCATTGCGATTATGAATTTTTTGAAACTGTACTTGTCATTCAAGATCCAATAAACTAATGCCATCGCAAATATTGGCCATCTTATAAAGAAGATAGAATAGGCTAAGCTTTCAAAAGGCTTAATACTCAGAGGAGAGTTAATTAAAATACAATACAAGCAAAATATCACGGCTGCAATAAACCATTTATCTCCAGTCCATTCCCATTTTTTTTCTTGATAGGATTTAAAAAGGAATAAACCGCCAACCAAAACAATCGTTAAATCAGCAATACTTCTTGAGTAAGTTAGGAGGACTGGTAGGAGGTATGGAAGGTAGGTTTTTATTCTGTCAAATGTAGTCATACGTAAAATCTAATACCGCCTAAAAATTGCTACTTAATTAAATCCACTAATTAAAATATTGGTTTGAAGCTAATGGAATAAGTTCATATTATAAACGGGTAATCAATTTTAATATTTTTTTTAAAAGGACTTTCTTAATTTCAATGCCTGCTAATTTATTGAAAAAGATAAAATCTTAAGAATTTAGAAAGTTAAATTTTTATAAAAAGACCTTATATTACTTGTCTGTGGTAATAAGGATATTTCCTCTGGTCCTCGCTAAAATCCTATAACCATTGCACAGCAACCACTGAAGAATATTTCTTTCCCAATCTGTCTGACTGCTATCTTCCATAAGAATTAATCTTGGGTAATATTTCTTATCTAAATTTTCAAAATAAGGGAATAATGCTCTGTCCTCATAACCTTCTATGTCAATTTTTAGTACATCGACTCTTTTAACACCCTCTTTCTTAAGGAGCTCCGAGAGAGGAATAATTTTTATTTTAATTTTACTGGAATTAGATTTAGCATTTAAAATTGAGCTGCTACCCATGTCGGTATGGGATAGCTGAAGATTCATCGTATCTTTTTTAGGCCCTATTCCTATTTGAAAAGTTTTAATTTTCTTTTCAAATCCATTAAACCTTATATTGGTTTTAAATCTATCAAGAACAATTGGGTTTGGCTCAATTCCGAGTATTTTGGTGGCTCCCAGTTTGGCTGCCATTAATGAGTAATAGCCAACATTAGCACCTATGTCTAAAAATATTCCGCCGTGCTTTATAAAGCCAGAAATTACATCCAGCTCCTTACCCTCTCTAAGCCTTGAGCTAACAAACATTTTTGATTCTATTGTGTTGTTATGGGGGTATAACCTGAATTTTAAATTAAAATATACTACATCTAATGGATTGTCCTTGTTTATAGTTATTAACAGCTTTGCAAATAGCTTCTTTAGACTGCCAAATCCTAGGCCAACTTTTATTAGTAAACGAATAAATTTGATTGTCCCCGCGGGAGAATAGTATCCAAAATACTCTTTAGGGTTCTTTAGTTTAATTTCTGCCATATACGCCCCAAAAAAAAATACATCAAAAATGTGTATGTCCTATAACAAAACTAGTTTGGTGCCCTCGACACGAATCGAACGTGTGACCCTCCCCTTAGGAGGGGGATGCTCTATCCACTGAGCTACGAAGGCAATTTTTTAGACTGTGTCTGTCAATAGCAGTATTTTAACGCATTGTGGGTAGTTTAAATAATTATGTGTTTTGATTATTTAAAACAATATTGCTAACAAATACATTAGTCGGCATGATAATAACTTATTAATTGTCCAATAAAAATTATGAAAATAATTATTCTGCTCGGAATTGTCACCCTAATTATATTGGCACTAAAAAAATCTATTTCTGGGAATGATAAAAAACTACTTGATCAGCCCGCTCCAAAGTTTAACTTAAAAAATTCACAGGGCAGTCTCATTAGCCTTGAGTCATTTAAGGGAAAATGGCTCGTTATTTATTTTTATCCGAAAGATGACACGCCTGGGTGCACCAAAGAGTCATGCAACTTTAGAGATAACTTTCAATCCATTCAATCTCTCAATGCCTCAATTGTTGGAGTGAGCCTAGATCCTTCCAGCTCCCATCAAAATTTTCAAAAAAAATATAGCCTGCCGTTTATGTTGCTCTCTGATGGGACAGGAGAAACTGCACAAAAGTATGGGGCGTTGAATAATTTTGTTATTTTAAAGTTTGCTAAAAGGCAAACGTTTGTTGTGGATCCAAAAGGCATTATTCGCCGCGTCTATCGAAACGTTAACCCCCTTAAGCATGCCGACGAGGTCATGAATGACCTTCGTAAACTTACGTCCAATACTTAATTTTTAGAAATTATTTTCTCGATCATTCTTAAACCAAAAGCGACACCGAACCCATTAACGTCACTGTTAGCCGCACCCAAACCACCCTTCCGATTACTTGAAGACAGGTCAATATGAAGCCAGGGCACATCCTTCTCAACAAAGCGACCTAAAAAGCGAGCGGCATGTATGTGGTCAGGGCCACCCTCCAAAGTACATTGCTTGATGTCCGCAATTTGACTGTCGAGGTCATCTTCATAGTCTTCGTCAAATGGGAATGCGGCAATCCGCTCACCCACCTCGGCACCCGCACCCACTGCCATGCAAGCCAGTTCAGGCTTGTTGCTTAAGGCTCCGCTGTAACGATCACCCATCGCAACGGCCATGCAACCGGTCAGTGTGGCAAAATCAATAATCGCCATTGGCGTTTTGCGTGAGGCCAGGGTCAATGTATCCGCGAGGACCATTCGTCCCTCAGCGTCAGTATGAACAATCTCAATTGTCATGCCATTAAGCGCCTTGACCACATCATTTTGTTTGTAAGCTTTCGGGCCAATATGGTTTTGAGCAATGGCTAACCAGCAATCAATATTAACCGGCACCTTGCCTAAGGTTGCCGCCTCAAGAATGCCCAAAGCCACTGCCGATCCGTTCATGTCCTCGTGCATGCCACTCATGTACTTCGCAGGCTTGAGATTATGTCCGCCAGTATCAAAACAGATTCCTTTACCTACAAGGGCTATTGTTT
>JABMNQ010000013.1 GCA_013204495.1 Candidatus Pelagibacter sp. | reverse complement strand
TTTTTGATTTAATATAAAGACTACTTATAGTTGAAGATTAAGGTGCGTCAATTGATAAGTAATAAATATAACTTAATTATACTAACTTATTTTTTATGGGAACATTAGTTCAGCTAAGAAACCAAATAAACAATTCTTATTTTCGTTTAAAAGATTCTGTTGATGAGAAATTAGTTTTAGTAGAAGAAAAAATTAAGTCAAAACTTTTAAGTGAAGTTGATTTAGTTCAAAAAATGACTGACTATCATATAGAAACTGGTGGAAAAAAATTGAGAGCTTTATTGACACTTGGCGCTGCAAAATTATGTGGCTATACAAAAGGTGGTAGGGATATTAATTTAGCAGCTTGTGTTGAAATGATCCATGGGGCCACTCTTATGCATGATGATGTTATTGACCTTGGAAACATAAGAAGGGGGGAAAAAACGTTAAATTCAATTTGGGGTAATCACTCATCTGTATTAATTGGTGACTATCTTCTAAGTAGATGTTTTGAAATGATGGTAGAGGATGGAAATTTAGAAGTTTTAAAACTTTTATCTTCAACATCTTCTAAAATTGCACAAGGGGAGGTTTTGCAACTTCAACATAAAGGTGAGATAGACATGCTAGAAGAAACTTATCTTAAAATTATTACAGCAAAAACAGCAGAGCTTTTTTCAGCAGCAACTAAAGTTGGTGCAATTTTATCAAATAAGGAAAATAAAGAAAAAGAAGCTTTAGAGTTTTATGGAAAAAATTTAGGACTAACTTTCCAGATTGCTGACGACACTCTAGATTACAATTCTAATTTAAAAAGTTTCGGAAAAAAAATTGGTAAAGATTTTTTTGAAGGTAAAATTACTTTACCAGTAATCTTATTATTTCAAAATGTTACTTCTTTAGAAAAAGAAAAATTAAAGAATATTTTTAAACAGGAAACTAGATCAGATGAAGATTTAAATTTTACCTTAACTCTTATTAACAAGTATAAAATTATAAAGGAATGTTATAAAAAAGCAGAACACTTTATTAATCTTGCATCAAATTCTTTAACTGTATTTAAAGATAGTGATGAAAAAAAAGCTTTAGAAAATCTTACTTCGTTTAGTCTTGAAAGAAGCTTCTAAGGACTTAGTAACGACCTGTTCCACTGGCCATTCTCGTCTTTAATAAATTTAAGTCTTTCATGAATTCTGCTGTCTCCATCTAACCAAAATTCAATACTTGAAGGTACTAAGTTCCAGCCTGACCAATAATCTGGTCGTGGCACCTTATCCTTGTCATTATACTTATTCTTGTAATCTTCTATCGATTTTAACAAATCAACCCTACTATCTAAAACAGAACTTTGTTTAGAGGCCCATGCGCCTATTCTACTTTCATAACTTCTAGAGTTATAGTATTTATCAGCAACTTCAGTTGAGACCCTTTTTACTATTCCACTAATCCTTACTTGTCTTAATAGACTCTTCCAATGAAAACACATCGCTGCTTTAGGGTTTTTTTTTAATTCATTTCCTTTCTGACTATCTAAATTTGTATAAAAAACAAATCCTTCTTTATTAAAATCCTTTAATAAAACCATTCTGATTGAGGGAAAATTATTAACATCAGAAGTTGCCAATGCGAGAGCATTAGGGTCATTAGGTTCTGATTTTCTGGCCTCATTCATCCAAATTTCAAACAACTCTATTGGGTCTTTAAGATCCAAAAAGCAGCTATTAAGTCCAAGTGAGTTTTTTTGATTCATAATTTTAACAAAATAATCTATATAATATAGATAATGTCATTTAATACTTTTGGAAAGCAATTTCGTTTCACAACTTGGGGGGAATCTCATGGTCCAGCAATAGGATGTGTAGTCGACGGTTGTCCGCCCAATATAAACTTAAACGAACAAGATATACAGATTGAATTAGACAGGAGAAAACCAGGACAGTCAAAATTTACCTCTCAAAGAAAAGAAGATGATAAAGTACAAATTTTGTCTGGTGTGTTTGAGGGAAAAACAACAGGCACCCCAATATCTTTAATTATTTACAATAAAGACATGAGATCAAAAGATTATGGAAATATTAAAGACAAATTTAGACCTGGACATGCAGATTTTACATATTTTAAAAAATATGGAATAAGAGATTACCGTGGAGGTGGAAGATCATCTGCTAGAGAAACAGCAGCAAGAGTTGCAGCTGGCGCAATTGCTAAAAAAGTATTAGAAAATAAATTAGGCAAAAAATTTAAAGTCATAGGTGCTGTTACACAATTAGGTATATTGGGTTGTGATACAACTAAATGGTCAGATAAAATAATTAATCAAAATCCTTTTTTTTGTCCTGACCAAAATATTTTAAAGCTTTGGGAAAAATACTTATTAGACATAAGAAAATCAGGCTCTTCTTGTGGTGCTATAATTGAGGTAAGAGCTAGAGGAATACCTGTTGGATTAGGCGCACCCATTTATTCTAAGCTAGATATGGATATTGCTTCTGCAATGATGAGTATTAATGCAGTCAAGGGAGTTAACATTGGTTCTGGTATGAACTCAGCCCAACTAAGTGGAGAACAAAATTCAGATGAAATTTCTCAAAAAGGTAAAAAAATAAAATTTAACTCTAATAATGCAGGAGGTATCCTTGGTGGAATTTCAACGGGGCAGGAAATTATAGTTTCATTTGCAGTAAAACCAACTTCCTCAATCTTAACAAGTAGAAAAACTATAGATAAATTTGGAAAAAATACAGCTATCTCAGTTAAAGGTAGGCATGATCCGTGTGTTGGTATTCGTGCAGTCCCTGTTGGAGAGGCTATGATGAATTGCGTTTTGTTAGATCACTATCTGATGAATAAAGCGCAGTGTAGCTAATATTTATTTGAACTTTTAACTACCTTAATTGAGTCTTTATTAAATAGAATATCAAATATTTTTTTTGAAATGTGTGAAGCATTTAAACCTGCAACATCATACATTTTTTTTGGATCATCTTGCTCTATAAAAGTATCTGGTAATGTCATCGACCTAAATTTTAAACCTTTATCAAATATCCCTTTTTCAGCTAATAAATTTTCAACGTGAGAGCCAAAACCACCAATTGATCCCTCTTCTATGGTGATCATTAATTCATGTTCTCTTGCACATTTTAAAATGAGTTCTTGATCTAAAGGTTTTGCAAATCTTGCATCGATAATCGTAGATGTGATACCTTTGTTTTTTAGTTCTTCGGAGGCAATTTTACATTCCTCTAACCTTGTTCCTAAGCTCAAAATGCAAACTTGTTTTCCTTCTTGAATAACTCTTCCTTTACCTATTTCCAACTTTTCATCTATAGAAGGAAGCTCTAAACCAACACCAGTTCCTCTGGGATATCTAATAGCGCAAGGTTTATCATTGATATCTACTGAAGTATTAATCATTTTTACAAATTCTGATTCATCGCTAGGAGCCATAACTATAAAATTTGGCAAGGTTGATAAATAAGTAATATCAAAAGAGCCTGCATGAGTTGATCCATCAGCCCCAACTAAACCTGCTCTATCTATTGCAAATCTTACAGGCAAACTTTGTATGGCTACGTCGTGAACAACTTGATCATATGCTCTTTGTAAAAAAGTTGAATAAATTGCAACATAAGGTTTATAACTTTCTGTTGCCAAACCTGCCGCAAAAGTAACAGCATGTTGCTCAGCTATTCCAACATCAAACATTCTTTTTGGAAATTCCTTTGCAAAAATATCCATCCCTGTTCCACCTGGCATAGCAGCTGTAATACCAACAATCTTACTATCTTTCTCAGCATGTTTTACTAAAGTATTCCCAAATACCTTGGTATAGGCTGGAAGATTTACACTAGTTTTTACTTGTTCTCCAGTAATTACATTAAACTTAGAAACACCATGATAATGATCACTTGCTTTTTCAGCAAACGAATATCCTTTACCTTTTTGTGTCTTAACATGAATCATAATTGGACCTTGATGCTTAGAGTCTCTTGTGTTCTTTAAAATTGGAAGCAACGTTTTTAAATCATGGCCATCTATTGGACCAATGTAATAAAATCCCAATGAACTAAAAAGAGTACCACCTGTTACAGCTGAGCGTAAAAAATCTTCAGCTTTAGCAGCTTTCGCGCTAAATCTTTTTGAAAAAGCAGAAGTAATTAATTTAAATGTTTCTCTCAAACTAAAGTAAATTTTACCTGAAAATAGTTTTGCTAAATAGGTTCTCATAGCACCTACTGGTTTAGCAATTGACATATCGTTATCATTTAAAATAACTATCATTTTAGTTTTTGATGCGCCTGCATTATTCATGGCTTCATAAGCCATACCCGCACTAATTGCGCCATCACCAATAACGGCAATTACATTATTTGACTTATTGGATAGTTTGTTTGCTTCAGCTATTCCTAAAGCTGATGATATTGATGTTGAGCTATGAGCCGCACCAAATGGGTCGTATTCACTTTCTGATCTTTTGGTAAATCCAGATAAACCTTTTCCCTGTCTTAAAGTTTTAATTTTTGACTTTCTGCCTGTCAAAATTTTATGGGGATAAGTTTGATGGCCCACATCCCAAATTAGTTTGTCATTAGGTGTATCAAAAACATAATGTAATGCGACTGTTAATTCTACTACACCTAATCCAGCCCCAAGATGTCCACCCGTTTCGGAAACAGCATTTATCATCTCTGCTCTTACTTCGTTAGATAAATCCTGGAGATTATTTTCAGAAAGTTTTCTTAAATCTGATGGAAAATTAATGTTTTTTAAATATTTATAATCTTTTATCATTTATTTCTTGTTAAAATATAATCTAGAGTCTCGTGTAAATTTTTTGACTTAAAATTATATTTATTTAGATCGCTAATTATTTTAAATTTAATATTTTCACTATATATAATAGCATTTTTGTATCCAAGCAAACTGATTAAGGTTGCTTTGCCCTTTTTTTTATCTTTACCAGTTTTTTTTCCAGCAACTTTAGAAGAGCCTCTGAAATCAATTATATCATCAGCTATTTGGAACAGAAGACCTACATTTGAGCCAATCTTTTCAAAAAAATTTATATCACTTATGCTTTTATTCTTGATTATAGCTGGCACAGAGCAGCAAAAACTAAATAGTTTTCCTGTTTTTTTAATTTCCATATCGATAATTTTATTTTTTGAAACTTTTTTTTTTTCAAAGCTTAAATCTAAATATTGACCCCCCGCTATACCAAGATGACCAGAACACTCTGACAGTTTTTTAATCAAAGATAATTTACTCGTTTCAGTTATTTTTAGATAAGAGCTAGTTAAAATTTCAAAAGCCATTGTCAAAAGTGAGTTGCCAGCAAGTACTGCAGTAGATTCTCCAAATTTAATATGGGTTGAAGCCTTTCCTCTTCTTAGG
Organism: Candidatus Pelagibacter sp.; assembly: GCA_013204495.1. Lineage (GTDB taxonomy): Bacteria > Pseudomonadota > Alphaproteobacteria > Pelagibacterales > Pelagibacteraceae > Pelagibacter. The sequence continues at coordinate 10,894 of JABMNQ010000013.1, read as the reverse complement.
ATATCATTATCCATACAAGGTAAATCATCATGAATTAGTGAGTATGCATGTATGCATTCTACAGCCGCTCCTATAGCTATTAATGTTTGGTATTGGATTTTAAACTTGTCACCTATATCTAATAAAATTTTTGATCTAATTTTTTTTCCACCTGGAAACAAGCTGTATTTCATGGCAGAAATTAATTCTGTTTTTTTTTGTTTTTTTAGAAAACTTTCTAGAAATATATTTGTGTCACGGGCTATTTTTATAAGTTTATTTTCCATTTTTTTTAGATAATATTTTATTAATTCTACTTTTTGTTTCTTCATTAATTTTTTTATTATCTTTATGAAATTTTTTTTCAATAATATTGTTTAATTTTAATAATTTTTGATAGGTGTCAATGGAATGCTCGAGATCTTTTTCTTTTTCGAGAGATTCGATAATGCTATTTGCTTCAATTGTTAATTCTTCCAAGGAACTAATGTTATTATCGAGTGGTAAATTTTTATCTTTCATATAATAATAATTATTAATACATGAAATCTTATCAATCAAAAATCAAAAAAGCTAAAAATTATCTTGATAATAATTGCTGTATAGGTGTGCCTACTGAAACAGTTTACGGTTTAGCCGCTAACGCTTACATTGATTCGGCGGTAAAAAAAATATTTCGTTTAAAAAAGAGACCAAAAAATAACCCTTTAATTGTTCATTATCTAGATATTGATTCTCTCAAGCGTGATTGTTTAATAAATGATGATTTCATTAAGCTTTATAAGAAAATTTCTCCTGGTCCAATAACATATATTTTAAAACTAAAAAAGGATTCAAGGATATCTAAATACGTTACCAATAAAAAAAAAAGTTTAGCGGTACGCTTTCCAAATCATAAAATATTTAGAAAATTGCTTAGGGAGCTAAATTATCCATTAGCAGCACCTAGCGCTAATATTTCTACCAGACTAAGTGCCGTTCAAGCATCAGATGTAAAAGAAGAATTTGGTGGCAAGATTGAATACGTTTTAGATGGTGGAAAATGTAGCGTTGGATTAGAGTCTACTATAATTAATCTCATCAATAAACCAACTATATTAAGATTAGGAGGCTTGAATATTTCAAAGATAAAAAAAATTTTAGGTAAAAAAATTATTTTTAATATAAATCCTAAAAATAAAATTGCACCTGGTCAATCCCGTCTTCATTATTCACCTGGCATTCCTCTAAGAATGAACGTAATTAAACCAAAAAATGGTGAAGCCTTTAACCTTATTAAAAAAAGGAAAACGAAATTAAAAAATTATTTTTATTTAAGTACTAAAAATAACTTAGATGAAGCCGCAAAAAATCTTTACACCTGCTTAAGAAAAGCCAAAAATAAAGGCTATAAATCTATAGCTGTAGAAAAAATTCCAGATAAAGGCCTTGGGAAAGCTATTAATGATAGGTTACAAAGGGCATCTAGGTATTAATATCTAGCTCAATTATGGTGCGCCTGCTAGGAGTTGAACCCAGAACCTCCTGATCCGAAGTCAGGCGCTCTATCCAATTGAGCTACAAGCGCATATAGTATTAATATTACATTTTATGGAAAAAAACATTAATTTAATCGTTGGAGAAGATGAAAATAATCTTAGACTCGATGTATTCATCAACAAAAGAGAGAGTTTAATTAGCAGAACAAGAATTAAAAATTTGATTCTTAAAGATAAATTAAAAATTAATAATCAAACTATTAATAGTCCTTCAAAAAAAGTATTAGTTGGGGATGAAATAAACCTTCAAATTCCAGAACCTAAAGAAGCATCCTTAAAACCTTACGATTTCAAATTAGAAATTATTCATGAAGACGATGACTTGCTTGTAATTAATAAACCGGCAGGCATAATTATGCACCCAGGAGCAGGAAATTATGATAAAACAATTGTAAATGCTTTAATACATTATAATAAAGATTCGTTATCAACAATTGGTGATGAATTGAGACCTGGTATTGTTCACAGAATAGATAAAGATACCTCTGGATTAATAGTTATTGCAAAAAATAATGAAACACACGAAAATTTATCACATCAATTTAGTGAGCATACAATAACAAGAGTTTATCAACTTTTAATTTGGGGAAAACTTAGACCTTCTTCAGGAAAAATTGATACATTTATTGCTAGAAGTTCAAAAAATAGACAAATGATGGAAGTTAGTAGCTCCAAGGGTAAAAGAGCAATTACCAACTATAAAACTATTGAAATTTTTGAAAATGATAAAACTCCTACCTTAAGCCTAGTTGAATGCAGACTGGAAACTGGAAGGACACACCAAATAAGAGTTCACATGACACATATGGGTAATAGCATTATGGGTGATGGTAAATATAAAAAGAAATATAAAAAACTTAAAAATATTGATACGAATTTAGAAAACTTAATTTATAAATTAGACAGACAATTTCTACATGCTCAAACTTTAGGGTTTATTCACCCAAAAACTAACGAAGAGTTGATTTTTACCTCAATTTTGCCACATGAGCTTGAAAATATTTTATTATTACTTAGAAATACTGATAAATAAAGTCTTGAAATAAAATTATAGTTAATTAAATAAACACAACTCATGAGCACTACAATGAATCACAATCTTCCAGCACTTTCAAATGAAGGTGGTTTATCTGCTTATCTTGAGCAAATTAAAAAGTTTCCTATGCTGGCAGCAGAAGAAGAATATATGTTAGCCAAAAACTGGAAAACAACGGGAAATATTAAAGCTGCAGAAAAGCTTGTGACCAGTCATCTTAGATTGGTTGCAAAAATTGCCATGGGATACAGAGGATACGGACTTCCAGTTAATGAAATGATTTCTGAGGGTAATGTAGGCTTGATGCAAGCTGTAAAAAAATTTGAACCAGAAAAAGGTTTTAGACTAGCAACCTATGCAATGTGGTGGATTAGAGCTTCTATTCAAGAATATATATTGCGATCTTGGAGTTTGGTAAAAATAGGGACGACTACTGCTCAAAAAAAATTATTTTTTAACTTAAAGAAGATTAAAAACCAAATTGCACCTCAGTCTGAAGGTGATTTAAGACCTGAACATGTAAATGAAATTGCTAATAAACTAGATGTTAGTAAGGATGAAGTAATTTCAATGAATAGAAGACTTTCTGGTAAAGAATTTTCTTTAAATGCCCAAGTTGGAGAAGATGGAGATGAATGGCAAGACTGGTTGGTTGATAAAGAATTAGATCACGATCTAAAATTTGCTCATAAAGAAGAAATGGGTCAAAGACAGAGTTTGTTAAAAGATTCTATAAAGATTCTCAATGAAAGAGAAAGAGAAATTTTATATTCTAGAAGATTGAACGACGAACCTACAACTCTCGAAGATCTAAGCAAGAAATATAAAATTAGTAGAGAGCGAATTAGACAAATAGAAAACAAAGCTTTTGAAAAACTTCAAAGGCACATGTTGTTATCCGCTAAATCTAAAAACTTACTTCCGGTAAATTAGACTTCAAAGGGATTTTCCAGAAGAATTGTATCTTCTCGTTCAGGGCTTGTTGAAATACTTGAAACCTTTGTTCCTATAAAATCTTCTAGGGCATAAATATAATTTTTTGCATTTTCAGGCAAAGCTTCAATATTTTTTATTCCTTGGGTGGAGCTTTTCCAGCCTGGAAAGATTTTATAAATTGGTTTTATTTTAAATTGATCTTCAGCTGCTGCTGGTAAATATTCCATTTTTTTTCCATCCAGTTCATACTCAACACACATTTTAATTTCATCTAATTCGTCTAAAACATCTAATTTAGTTAATGCAATTCCATCTATACCTGAAATTTTAATTGTTTGTCTCACCAAAACTCCATCAAACCAACCACACCTTCTTTTTCTACTAGTAACAGTACCAAATTCTTTTCCTCTAGAGCCAAGTAATTCTCCAATATCATCTGTTAGCTCTGTAGGAAAAGGACCTTCACCTACTCTAGTTGTGTAGGCTTTGGTTATTCCAAGAACATAATGAATAGAATTTGGCCCACAACCAGTTCCTGTAGCAGCGCTTGAGGCTACTGTATTAGAGGATGTTACAAAGGGATATGTTCCATGATCCACGTCTAATAAAATTCCTTGAGCACCTTCAAATAATATCCTCTTTTTTTGTTTTTTAAATTCATCAATTCTAAGCCAGACAGGTTGCGAAAACTTTAATATTTCTGGGGCAATTTTTAATAGGTCCTCTTTAAGCTTATCTTTTTTAAAAATTTTTTTACCGAGGCCTTTTCTAATAGCATTATGGTGAAGAAGTACAGTTTCTAATCTATGATCAAGATTGGTCTCTGATACCAAATCCATAACACGAATTGATCTTCTTCCAACCTTATCTTCGTAGGCTGGTCCAATTCCTCTTCTTGTTGTGCCAATTTTCCCTTTTCCTGCTGCGTCTTCTCTTATCTCATCCATTTCTCTATGAAATGGTAAAATAAGATTAGCAGATTCTGAAATTATGAAATTATCTACATTTACCTCAACACCTTTAGATCTAATTTCTTCAATTTCTTCTAATAATGCCCAAGGGTCAACAACAACTCCATTTCCTATAATAGAAATTTTATTTTTTCTTACAATTCCAGAAGGAAGTAATCTTAACTTATAGGTTATGCCATTAATAACTAATGTGTGTCCAGCATTATGCCCGCCTTGAAATCGAATAACCACATCTGCCTGGTCAGATAGCCAATCAACAATTTTACCTTTTCCTTCATCCCCCCACTGTGATCCTACTACTACAACATTTCTCATTATCTAAATTTTTTTTCTATTGTTACTGAACTTAAATGGTTAATCGGTCCATGACCTTTACCAAATTTAATATTCGATTTTATTGAATTGTTTACATACTTAGTTGCAAGCTCACAAGATTTCTTTAAGGTTTTTCCACATGAAAAGAATGTAGAAATAGCAGAAGATAGAGTACAACCAGTTCCATGTGTATTGTTGGTTGTAATTCTTTTATTTTTTAAAATCATAATTTCATTTTTGTTAATAAATATATCTTGAACTATTTTAGAATTTAGATGGCCACCTTTGATAAACACATTTTTAGCACCAAGATTAATAAGTATACTTGCTGCATAAATCATATCTTCTTTTGTTTCAATTTTTGTGCCAGTTAATATTTCCGCTTCAGGAATATTGGGTGTAATTAAGCTAACTTTTTTAATTAATCTATTTTTAAGTAATTTAATAGCCTCATCATCAATTAATCGTGCGCCTCCTTTTGCAATCATAACTGGGTCTAAAACTACTTTATTAACTTTGATTAAATCTAACGAACGAATTACAGATTTAATAACCTGCGAAGAATGCAACATACCAATTTTAATTGCATCAGGTCTAATATCTTGTGAGGTAAATTCAATCTGATTAGAAATTTCTTTTGGATCAATTGGAATTATTGATTTAACACCTGTGGTATTTTGGATGGTAACAGCTGTTATTGCTGTCATTGCGTAAGATCCTAGTGCAGTAACAGTTTTAATATCTGCTTGAATACCAGCACCTCCTGAAGAGTCTGAGCCTGCAATAATTAATATTATAGATTTAGGTATCAACTTATTTAATTTTATTTTTAATAATATTTAAGCAATTTAGTAAAAGTTTTTTATTATCACTTTCCACCATAATTCTTATTTTAGACTCTGTGCCTGATTTTCTAACTAAAATTCTGCCCTGGTTCTTCATAAGTGTTTCTGCTTTTTTAATAGAGGCTCTTACTTCAATATTGTTAATTATATTTCTATCTTTCACCTCAATGTTTTCTAAGATTTGAGGAGTTTTAACAAATGTCTTAAAAAAATCGCTACATTTACTTCCTTTCCTTAAAGAAAATAAAACTTCTAACGCAACTAATAAACCGTCTCCTGTTGTTGCAAACTTTCCAAGGATGATATGACCAGATTGTTCTCCTCCAAGATTAAATTTATGTTTTTGCATTTTTTCTTTTACGTATCTGTCTCCCACATTAGATCTTATAAATTTTATTTTTTTTTCTTTGAAAAATTTTTCTAAATTATAATTAGACATTAGAGTGCCTATCACTCCCCCTTTTAACATTTTTTTTCGCTTCCATCTAACTGCCAATGCAGCAATTATTTGATCCCCATCAATAATGTTACTTTTTTCATCGCATATAATAATTCTATCTGCATCTCCGTCTAAAGAAATTCCTAAGTGGGCTTTGTATTTTTTTACAGCATTTTTAATTTTATTTGGGTTTGTTGAGCCACAATTTTTATTAATATTCACACCATTTGGTATAATTCCTATCGCAAATACTTTTGCACCAAGCGATTTTAATAATTCGGGAGCTGCTTTGTAACCAGCACCATTTGCACAATCAATAACAATTCTTAACCCTCTAAGATTAAAATTTTTTGGAAAGTTTTTTTTTAAAATTTTAATATATTCATGATTAGCAGTTTCTAACCTTTTGACTCTTCCTAATTTTTTTGGTTGAGTTAAATTATTTTCAATTTTTTTTTCGATAAGCTTTTCTATTTGTTTTTCAATTTTATCAGATAGTTTTAAACCATCTGGACCAAACAATTTTAGACCATTATCATAATATGGGTTATGTGAAGCCGTTATCATAATACCCATGTTAGCTTTCATCTTCTTGGTTAACATTGCTAAACCATTTGTAGGTAAGGGTCCTAATGTGTAAACATGCATACCTGCTGAAGTTAAACCTGAAACTAAGGCAGGCTCAAGTGTATAGCCTGATAATCTGGTATCTTTTGCAATAATGGCTATTTGTTTATTTTTTTTTTGGTTTTTAAAATATGTTCCAGAGGCCAAACCAAATTTAAAAAACATATCACCATTAATGTTCTTGCCATTTACTGTACCTCTTATGCCATCAGTACCAAAATATTTTTTTGCCATTAGTTTTGCATTAATTCTTTGAACACTTTTATACTTTGCATTAATTCTTTTACATCATGTATTCTCAAAATTTGTACTCCCTGCATAATCAAATATAAGGAAGATGCTACCGTTCCTCCAACTCTATTCTTAGTATCGTTTATTCCAGATAGTTCTTTAATAAAACGTTTTTTTGATACACCTACTAATACAGGAAAACCAAGTGTGTGAAAAATAGAAATGTCTCTAATTAAATTCATATTATGTTTCAAATTTTTTCCAAAACCTATGCCTGGATCAATTATAATATTGTTGTGTTTTATACCTTTGGTTCTTAAAAATTTTATTTTTTCTTCAAAAAAATCATAAACATCTAATAGTACATTTTTATAACTTGGTTTAATTTGCATGTTTTCTGGTGTTCCTTGAGAATGATGAATAACAAATGGTATTTTATACTCTTTTAAAACCTGAACTGTTTTTAGATCATATTCTAATCCAGAAACATCATTTATAATTTTAACTCCAAGCTTAATTCCTTTTTTCATTATTTCAGATTTTCTTGTGTCAAGTGATAAGGGTATTTTTTTACTAATTTTCTTTATAGTGCTTTCAATTCTTTTCCATTCTTTATAATCACTTACAGTTTTAGAGCCAGGTCTTGCTGATTCGCCTCCAACATCAATTATATTTGATCCAAATTTAAATAAGTTTATGGCATGAGTTATACCTTTGCTTTTTTTATTAAATCTACCTCCATCAGAAAAACTATCCGGTGTTAAATTTAATACACCCATTAAATTTGGAAGTTTTTTAAAATTTAAATTAGCAAAGTTTTTATTTTTTTTAATAATAATATTAAGGTCTTTTTTAACTTTTATTTTCAATAATTTTGGTAAATTCTTTATATCTTTTATGTTAATTATTTTTTTTGAATTCCTAGAAATAATCTCAATTTCATCAAAAGAAATTTCTTTATTTCCTTTTAGAGGCAAATTTTTTTTACCATTTACTGATTTAATTGATAATTTGCCGTAAGTAAAATTACACGCTCTTGTGTAATATTTTTTCATTTATGTTTAATGAACTATTTTTGGCTTAAGACCCATTGAGCTTAAAGCAGAATCTTTATCACTCTCTTCAACTTTTAAATCTTCTTTGTTGCTTGGGTATATATTTTTATTGATTAAGTTTTCTATCTCTTCACCTGTTAACGTTTCATAAACAAGAAGTGCTTTTGCAATTTTATGAAGGTCCTCTACTTTGGTAGTTAATATTTCTTTAGCTTTATTGTACCCTTCATCAACTAATTTTCTAATTTCATTATCTATTTTTTGAGCTACAGCTTCTGAAACACTCTGTGTTCTTGCTACTGATCTGCCTAGAAAAACCTCCTCTTCATTTTCGCCATACTCTACAGGGCCTAATTCTTCAGTCATTCCATATTTTGTAACCATTGCTCTAGCTAGTTGTGTTGCTTGATTTATATCTGAACCACTTCCGCCACCCGCTCCTGTTGAAATGTTATCTTTTCCAAATATTACTTCTTCAGCTACTCTTCCTCCAAAGCATACAGCTAATCTAGCTTTTAAAAATTTAATTGAATATCCATGCTTATCCCTTTCAGGCAAATTCATTACCATCCCCAGAGCTCTTCCTCTTGGAATTATTGTTGCTTTATGTATTGGATCATAACCCTCCATATTAAAGGATACTAGTGCATGACCACCTTCATGATATGCGGTTAGTTTTTTTTCATCTTCCGTCATTACCATTGATCTTCTTTCAGCACCCATCATTACTTTATCTTTAGCTTCTTCAAACTCATCTAGAGTAACTACTCTTTTATTTTTCCTAGCAGCTAATAAAGCTGATTCATTAACTAAATTTGCAAGATCTGCTCCAGAAAATCCTGGTGTCCCTCTTGCAATAGTTCTTAGATTCACATCCGGCGCCATTTTAATTTTTTTAACATGCACTTTTAAAATTTTTTCTCTGCCTAAAATATCTGGGTTTGAAACAACTACTTGTCTATCAAATCTTCCTGGTCTTAATAAAGCGGGGTCTAAAACGTCAGGTCTATTTGTGGCCGCAATAATTATCACACCTTCATTTGTTTCAAAGCCATCCATTTCAACTAATAATTGGTTTAATGTTTGTTCTCTCTCATCATTTCCACCACCTAGACCAGCTCCTCTACTTCTTCCAACCGCATCTATTTCATCAATAAAAATGATACAAGGAGAATGCTTCTTACCTTGCTCAAACATATCTCTAACTCTTGAGGCACCAACACCAACAAACATCTCTACAAAATCAGAGCCTGAAATAGTAAAAAAAGGAACTCCAGCTTCCCCTGCTATTGCTCTTGCTAGTAAAGTTTTACCTGTGCCAGGAGGTCCGACCAGTAAACAGCCTCTAGGTATTTTTCCACCTAATCTGCTAAATTTTTTTGGATCCTTTAAAAATTCCACAACTTCTTCGACTTCTTCTTTTGCTTCTTCTATACCAGCAACGTCATTAAAGGTTACTTTGCCCTTTAACTCATTCATCAATTTTGCTTTAGACTTTCCAAAGCCCATAGCACCACCTTTTCCACCTTGCATTTGTCTCATAAAAAAAATCCAAACAGCAATCAGCAACAACATTGGGAACCAAGATAGTAGAACGCCAAATAACGAAGGCATTTTATCTTCTAATGGAGCAGCAGAAATACTTACACCTTTGCTGGATAGTTTTTCAATTAAATTTGGGTAATTTGGTGAATATGTTGAAAAAGAGTCTCCGTTAGCAAAAACACCTTTTATATTGTTTCCTTGAATTTCTACTTTTACAACTCCTCCGTTGTCAACTTCTGTCAAAAATTCTGAAAATATGATTGAGTTATTTACACCCATATTAGCTTGTGGGTTTTTAAACATGTTGTAAAGACCAATTGTTAAAAAAACAATTACTGCCCACATTGCTAAATTTTTCATGTTCATAGCTATAAGATAATAATTATTATCAATTAAACAAGTGTCAAATTGTTACATAAACTTGATTTTATGCGAACTTTCTTTGGATATTAATATAGTTTCATTAACTCTTTCTATAATACACCCACCTAATGTTACCTTAATAAAAGATTTGTTGTTAATTCCATTAATCAATTCACCAACACTTTTACCTCTAGCTGGATAATGTTTTTTTCCAAGAATTTGGATGATCTTTGTTAAAGATCTAAAAATTATTTCATGTGACTGATCAAAAAAATTTTGATTTAAAATATAAATTTTTTTTCTCTTTAAGAACTGTGAATTCTTAAGTAAATTTCTGTCTACATAAAATTTAATTGATTTGTCTGAATCTTTCAAATTATCAATGGTTAATTTAAGTTTTTTGATATCCAAACCTTCTTTTTCTAGTGAATAAAGTAAATTTCTAATTCTAGTTCTTTTATAGTTTTCATTAATATTTGATGGATCTTTAATAAAAAAATTAAATATAACTTTAGAAATATAAATTAAATCTTTTTTTTCAATATCTAGTAATGGTCTCAAAATATTAATATTTTGATCTCTAAATTTGGTATTTTTGTTAAATGAAATTAATCCATTTAATCCACTGCCTCTAACTATTCTAATTAAAAAATTTTCATACAAATCATTTAAATGATGACCTAATAATAAATATTTTATATTATATTTTTTGCATTCATTAACTAATAACGAGTATCTTTTATCTCTTGCGATAGCTTGAATATTTTTAGATGGTTTTTTTCCATTCCAATCTAAAATTTCACAATTAATGTCAATTTTCTTTAAAATTTTTTTTACATTTTTGGCCTCTACTGAAGCTTCACTTCGAAGTTTATGATTAACTATAAAGTAGTGTATTTTAATCTTGTTTTTAAGGGCATAACATTTTGCTAAATACGCTAAAGCTAAACTATCTGGCCCTCCCGAAACAGCTACAGCTAAATTATCTTTGACCTTTAAAGAAGATGCAAACTC
>JABMNQ010000108.1 GCA_013204495.1 Candidatus Pelagibacter sp. | reverse complement strand
TTCCTGGTTGTATTTAAGCTTTTGCTAGTGATCCTAAGGTAAAATTAAGCTTGCTAAGATCTTCAACTAATTTTTTTTTATCTTTTTCCTTTAAAAGACTAACGGGTGGAATAACATTTTTATAAATTTCATCTTGATCAGACATAAATGAGTGTAACCCCGATATTAAATTGAATTGATCAAATGTACTTCTAACTTTACATAGAATTTCATTTGTTGTTTGAAGTTTTTTTTCATTAAAATCGTCATAAACTTTTCTAGACAAATTAGCGGTAACGTTGCAAGTTGCTGTAATAATACCATCACATCCAAGTTCGAGGCCCTTTAAGAGCTTTAGTTCTGACCCCGGCATAATAGAAAAATTATCGATCTTTAAATTTTCATATAAATTATAAGAGCTATCTTTAACTCCAACTATTTGTTTTGGAAATCTCTTAACAAGCTCTTCGACGCATTCAATACTAAACTTATAACCACATAGTTTTTCAAAGTTATACAAAACAATCTTACTCTCTGGCACAGCGTCAACTACTCTTGAATAAAACTCTATTACTTCACTATCACCATACTTATAGTAAGCAGGAGGCATTATTAAAAAATCATTAAAGTTTAAAGATCTAGCTACCCTCATTACATTTATGGTTTCACTTAATGAATTAAGGCCCATTCCAATTAAGTATTTATCTTGATATTTACTTTTTGATAATTCATTTAATAAACTAATTTTTTCACTGATAGATATAAGTTGTGCTTGGCCTGTGCTTCCAAAAATTGCCACTCCATGGCAGCCTTGCTCTATTATCTGTTCTGCGTGATTTATTGTCTTGAATATATTTAAGCTTAAATCGTCATTAAAAACTGACATACTAGCAGCATAAATACCTTTAATTTTTTTCATATTAATTATTATTATGATTACTTATATACTTTATATAAATAAAAATGAAAAAAGAAAATTCAATAATTATAGGGTCTGGTGTTATTGGCGCATATTTAGCAAAGTTGCTAGTAGCTAAAAAACATAAAGTTATCATAACTTCGAGAAAAGCTAAAAAACATTATATAAATTACAATAAACTAAATATAGAAAATAAGGTTATATTTGAAAAATTAGATGTTTTAAAAAAACAAAATATATTAAAAATTTTAAAAAAATATACTCCAAATAATATATTTTATTTTTCTGGTCAAAGTTCATTGATCAAAAGTATCAAGCTTAAAAAAGTAACTAACGATTCAAATTATATTGGGGCAAGAAAATTTTTAGAAATACTTTATAAATATAAAATAAAATCAAAATTTTATAAAGCTAACTCTGGATACATATTTGAGCCAAAAAAAGGTCTAATTAACACAAAATGTAAATTTTCAAAAAATAATAATCCTTACATACAGTCACAAATTAAAGCTTATGAAGATATAAAGAAATTTAGAAAAAAAGGAGTGAATTGTAGTAGTGCAATTTTTTTACAAGTTGAGTCCCCTCTAAGAGGTGACGATTTCTTTATAAAAAAAATTTGCACACATGCTAAATTTAAAAAAAAAATTAGTGTTGGCAATCTTAACACTATAAGAGATTATTCTTGGGCTCCAGAAATTGTTAAAGGTATTTACTATCTAACGAAAATTAAACCAATTGATTTAATACTATCGAGTGGGCAAGGAATTTCTGGGGAAAAAATTTTACAAACAGTATATAAAAATAATAACATGGACTATAAAAAATATTTTTCAATTAATAAGAAATTCATTAGGCCAAATGAAATTGAAGCAATCGTGGGTTCAAGTAAAAATTACAAAGTTCTAACTAAAAAGTTTAAATATGAGATAAAAATTGGCGGCACAAAATTGGTCAAAAAAATATATAACTCAATATGAAGACGTGCATATATTTAAGTTATAAAGGGTTGGGTGCAAATTTACTTCATCTCGTTTATTGTCACGAGATAGCAAAAAGATACGGTCCAGTTACTATTATTACAATTTGTGCCAATTTAGAGGCAGCCTTAGAAGATGACCCACTAATTGAAAAAGTTATTTTTATTAACAAATATCACAAGCGTTTTATTGATATTTTAAAACTAAAAAATTTATTAAATACCTTTAACTTTGATCAGATTTTCATTTTTTATCCGAGTTTCAGAATTTATTTAGCTTCAATCTTATCCAATATTAAGAAAGTTTTTTGTTACCCTTTATTAAAAAAAAATAAACTACATCTAGTTGTGGCTGCAAAAAAATTTACAGAGAAATCTTTATGTATTAATAATTGTCCCACTGAAACAAATTTTTTTATTGAAAAAAATAAGACTGAAAATATTAACAAAAACTTAGATAGTAAAAAATTTAAAATTGTTATTGGGGCTGGCTCTTCGGGACCAACAACAAAATGGGGTGCTAAAAATTTTTTTAACTTAATAAATAAACTTAATGATAATGGTGAATATTACTTTTTTATCCTTTGCGGCCCAGATGATAAAAATTTGTCTGATGAAATTACAAATAATATCAATAAAAAAAATTACATCCCTTTATATAATAAAAAAATTGAGGAGGTAATTCCCTATCTGTGCTTAGCTAATATGTATGTTGGAAATGATTCATTCGGTTCACATGTTACAGCTCAATCAGGGATAAAAAGCTTAGTGATACTTTTAGATTCGCCTAAAGCTTACACCGATTATAGTAAAAATTATCAGAGAATTTTTCCTGAAGGTATTAAAATTGAAAATATAACTCATGGATCAAATTTAAATCCAGAAGACGTTTCTGTTGAAAAAGTTTACCAAGAAATTATAAATAACAAATTTTAGATTATATTTTTTAAAACCACTTCTTTTGCTTCATTTACAATTGTAGATAACCTTGCTGTTTCCGGAGAAACATCTGGGTGAATTTTTTTCTGAATTCTTATATATGCTTTTTTAACATCATCTTTTGTGATATTTTTTTTTATGTCTAAGTTTAGAATTTTATAAGCTTCTTCTATGGTTAATGTAGATGAGTTTTTAATATTTTGATTCTGATTAAATGAAAATCTTCCAGAACCTCTGAGGACTTGGATAAGTCTGAATAAACCAATTAATTGATAGACAGAAAAACCTTTTAGTTTAACTATGGCTAAGCTTAATAGCGTCAAAGGTATACTTAATAAAAATTTTCCTCCCACCCCAAGAATTATTGCTAAAATTACCGAACCTATAAAAATTAATTTTCTTAAATGCTTAGATACTTTTTTTGATGAAGTGTTGGCTATTAATTTTAATAAAAAATAAATAATTCCTAAAAAAACTAGTGTATAAACAATGATATTCATATATTTAATTTATTTTCATGAAAATACCACAACTTAAAAAAAAATCAGAGATAAAAACATGTCACAATATCAATTGGGAAGATAATTATAGCTGGATACATCAAGATGATATTCTGGAGGTTTTAAAGGATAGTAAAAAACTAAATCCAGAAGTCAGAAACTATCTTGAAGAAGAGAACTCCTATACCGATTTCCACTTATCAGACACCAAAAACATTCAAAAAAAATTATTTGATGAAATTAAAGGAAGAATAAAATTAGATGATGAATCTCTTCCATTTAAAGATTTCGATTATGAATATTGGTCAAAAACAACTGCTAAAGGAAATTATTCAATCAAATTAAGAAAAAAAATTGGTACTAGCAATATTGAACAAATTTGGAATGGTGACGAAGAAAAAGAAAAACTTAAAGTGGAATACTTTGGCGTTGGCGATTTAGAGGTTAGTTTTAATGACAAATACTTGGGATACTCTTTAGACACAAAAGGTTCAGAATATTACACAATATATATTAGAGACATAAATACAAAAAAATTAGTTACTGAAGAGATAGAAGAAACCTCTGGTAGTGTAACTTTTAGCTTGGATGATCAATATATATTCTACTCAAAGCTTGATGAAAATCATAGACCAAGAAAAATTTATAGGCATAAATTAGGAAGCACTACTCAGGAAGATGGCTTGATTTTTGCAGAAAAAAGTGAAGCTTTTACGGTTGGAATTAGTTTAAGTTCTGATGATAAATATTTTTTTATTAATTCATCAGACCATAATACCTCGGAACAGTATTACTTTGATGTTGATGAAAAAGAACCTAAACCTAAATTAATAAAAAAAAGACAAAGGGGAATTCTTTATTCAGTTAATTCATGGGACGGTAAATTTTATAATCATACCAATGAAAATGCGGAAGATTTTAAAATAGATATTAGCGATAGCCTAGAAAAACAAAATTGGAAAACTTTTATAGCAGCAAAAGATGAAGTTTTAATTGGTGGATTAACATTTTTAAAAAATTGGATCATAAGATCTGAAACTTCAGATGCTTTGGACAAATTGTTTGTAAAAAACATTACAACAGGAATAGAAGAAGAATTAATTTTCTCTGATGAAACTGTATATGTTCCTGGTGCATCTTTGATGCAAAGAGATAAAAATACAGATGAAATATACTTAAGTTACTCTTCCCCTAAAACACAGTCTAGGGTATATTCTTACAACTTAAGTTCAAAAGAAAAGAAGCTAGTTAAAGAACAGGAAATTCCCTCTGGTCATAATCCAGATGATTACATCGTTGAAAGAGTTGATTGTAAATCACATGATGGAAGATTGGTGCCTCTTACAATAACAAGACATAAAAATACTAAATTAGACGGATCTGCACATTTATTGCTTTATGGATATGGTTCATATGGCAGTTCAATGAGCCCTGGATTTTCTACTACTAGATTAAGTTTAATTAATCGAGATATCATTTGGGTTACTACTCACATTAGGGGTGGCATGGAAAGAGGAATGAAATGGTGGAAAGAGGGAAAATTACTCAATAAAAAAAATACCTTTGAAGACTATATTGCGTCTGCGAAATATTTAATTGAAAATAAATATACCTCCAATAATAAAATTATAGGAATGGGTGGCTCTGCAGGCGGTCTTCTTATGGGTGCAGTTGTTAATCAAGCACCAGGACTATTTTTAGGAATTATAATGGCTGTACCATTTTTGGATTCTTTAACAACTAACTTGGATCACTCTTTACCTTTAACTGTTGGTGAATTTGATGAGTTTGGAAATGCCAAGGATAAAAAAGATCACTTTGATTATATCTATTCTTACGCTCCATATAATAATATTAAAAAAATGGATTATCCCCATATGCTAATTACAACTAGCTTGAGTGACAATAGAGTTTTGTTTGATGAGCCAACAAAATTTACTGCAAAACTTAGAGATTATAAAACAGATAATAATTTACTACTTTTAAAAACTGAAATGAATGCAGGTCATGGTGGTAAATCTGGACGTGATGGTGCCATAGAAGAAATTGCATTGGATTATGCATTTGCATTAAAAATTACTAAAAAAATTTGATATCCCCATCTTGAAATTTTTAGCCTAGTTCCTAAATATAATACGTAAGTCGCCTAATGGGGCTTACTAAATTAACCTTGCTAACAAAGGAGGAAACTATGACAAGTAGGGATCTATCTATATTTAACACTCTAAGACCTTTCTCAATTGGCTTTGACGATATGTTCGACCAATTTGAAAACATGTTAGGAAATGGGGGGTTGACCATGCAGTCTAATTACCCACCTTACAACATTAGAAAAACTGGCAAAGACAACTACGCTATTGAAGTTGCTCTTGCTGGTTTTAATAAAAATGATGTTGAGGTTGAGTTTGAAGATAATTTATTAACTGTAAGAACTAAACGAGTTAATAAATTAGATGAAAAATCTGACGATGGTGAAATTATTCACAAAGGTATTTCACAAAGACACTTTGCAAGATCGTTTACAATCGCAGAGGATGTGAGAGTAAATGGCGCTGAATTAAAAGATGGTCTTTTAACAATTGCCTGTGAAAGAATTGTGCCTGAATATAAAAAGAAAAAACTTATTGAAATTAAATAAGTGCTAACCTTGCTTGTGGGGAGCATTCCCCACAAGTGTTAAATATTAAAAACAACCATTTGATACAAAACCAATTACCATAGAATTAGAATCCACTTCAAATCTTCTCTCACAAGGTATTCCATATTTTTTAGAATTATAAATAAGCTCTAAATTACCCTTATCATTTTTAAAATCCTCATCAGGCTTACCTAATTCCATTTGCAAATTACTTGAGCTTTTTCCAATAAATTGACTTAACTTTGTATTTTCTTTTTCAACAATTTTATCTGTCTTGTCTTTAATTGTTTGACAGCCAGAAAATAAAGTTAAAAAAAATAAACTTATAAAAAGATATTTTAATTTATGCATGATTTAATGATAACACCCAAAATATGGAATAAATATAAACTTGTGAGTAAAATTA
>JABMNQ010000107.1 GCA_013204495.1 Candidatus Pelagibacter sp. | reverse complement strand
TTATTGTCAGAAAAATAATATTTAAAGGATAGAAAAAAAAATAAAGAAATCATCAATATAAAAAAAAGATATTTTAATTCTTTTAACATTACATTTTTTCAGGAGTATTGACGCCCACTATAGTCATACCTGATTTAATTACATTAGATATTACCTTTAAAAAAACTAATTTTTCATTAGGTATTTTCTTTTTATCGTTAATAAATCTTTTACTATAATTTTCTTTACCCATATTCCAATAAGAATGAAACTCAGATGATAATTCATAAAGGTAAACTGGTATTCTATGCGGTTCTAATCTTAAACTTGCAGCCTCAATACATTTTGGCCATTCAGCAATTTTTTTTAAAATTTTTATTTCATCATTAGAATAATTAAAATTATATTCATAAATGGTTAGATCTTTATTAATATCTAAATTAACATGTCTAAAGACAGATGAAATTCTAGCATAACAATATTGAACATAATAAAGTGGGTTATCTTTTGATTTCTCTTTTACTTTGGTAAAATCAAAATCAAGTTCAACGTCGCTGCTTCTGTTTAGCATAATAAATCTCGTAGCATCTTTTCCAACTTCAGAAATTAAGTCCTCAACGGTAATGTAGTCACCTTTTCTTTTTGACATCTTAAATGGTTTTCCGTCTTTAATAAGTTTAACAAGTTGGCTTACCTTACAAATCAATTTATTTTTTGTGCCAGACAAAGCTTCAACAACAGAAGTAATTCGTTTGATGTATCCCGCATGGTCAGCTCCAAGAATATTAATAAGTAAATCGTAATTTCTACTTAATTTATTATGATGATACGCAGCATCACTAGCAAAGTAAGTCCAAGATTTATCTGATTTTTGTAGAGCTCTGTCTTTATCATCACCAAAATCTGTTGATCTAAATAAAAGCTGATCTCTTTCTACCCAATTTTTATCGTCATCTGCTTTTGGTGCTTTAATTTTTCCTTTATAAACCAAATTTTTTTGTTTTAATTTCTCTATTACTTTTTCTACTTCTTTATTTATTACAATTTCGGTTTCACTTGTAAACTTATCATGTACTATTCCTAGGTTAGCTAAATTTGTTTTAATTAACTTCAAAGATTCAGCCACTGATAATAGGGTTAATTCTTTAGAAACATCGTCAAATTTATCAAATTTTAAATTATTGTTAAGATCAGTAATATTTTTAGCAATATCTACCAAATAATCTCCGGGATAAAGATCTGTATTTTCTATTGGGAACTTTTCATTATAAAGAATTTCTCTAATTCTAAAATAAACAGATTTAGTAAAATTTATAATTTGGTTACCATAATCATTTACATAATATTCTTTAGATACATCATGCTTATTAAAAATTAAAATATTAGAAATAACATCACCCAATATTGCACCTCTACAATGCCCCACATGTAATGGCCCAGTTGGATTAGCAGAAACAAATTCTATTAAATATTTTTTTTTCTCCTCTTTAATGTTAACACCAAAATTTTTATAATCTTCATTAACATTTTTAATAAAATTGTTCCAATATATTGCTTTAAATTTAATGTTTATAAATCCTGGTTTTGCTACCGATATAGTTTCAATTTTTTCATCAGTATCTTTAATTAAACCTACCAAAGTGTTAGCAATATCAATTGAAGATTTTTTGTTAGCCTTAGATAGTACCATTGCTACATTAGTTGATATATCGCAGTCAAAATTTAATGGTGGTATGTCTACATTAATTCCATTTAGAGATTCAGGTAATTCAAGAGAGCCTTCTTTATTTAATTTTTTAATTAAAATTATTATCTTATCTAGGTAGTGATCAAAAATGTTCATTAAATATTTTTGTGTAAATTGATTGCATATCTATCTGTCATACCAGAAATAAAATCTGCAATTGCTCGATTAGGATTATTCTTTAATTGATCAGTAGTTATGAATTTTCTAGGTTTATTCTTGATTATGTAAAAAAGTTTATTAACAATTTTTTTTCCATGATTATTCTTTACTAATACTTTTTTGTTATTATACATTTTGCTTCTTAAAAAAAATCTAACTTCTTTTTCAATATCTAAAAATTTATCAGAAAAACATACCATAGGTTCTTCCAACTTATATAAATCTCTTAACGATTTAATTTTATTAATTTTTAAATTATTTTTAGTATTTTTAATTAAATCTTTAACCATTAAATCAATTGAATCTCTTATTATTTGATATATTATAATATCTTTGTTATTATTTTTTATGTTTTTTTTGTGAGATTTATAAATATCTCTAAAAAAATTGATTTCAATCAGGTCATTCAAATTAAACATTTTTGCTCTAATTCCATCCTGTATGTCATGGTTATTATAAGCGATATCATCAGAGATGGCTGAAATTTGAGCTTCTAAAGAGCCAGAATTAGTAAAATTAATTTTATTCTTAAAGTGCTTTTGTCCAATTAGTCTATTAATTGATGAAAGATCTTTAATTGGACCATTGTGTTTTAATAGTCCGTCTAAAGTTTCCACTGTAAGATTTAGTCCCTTAAATTTAAGATATTTATGTTCCAAAAACATAATTATTCTTAATGTTTGAAGATTGTGATCAAAGCCTCCAAAGTTAACCATACATTCATTAAGAGCATCTTCACCAGCATGACCAAATGGCGTGTGACCTAAATCATGAGCAAGACTTAAAGTTTCTGCAAGATCATCATTTAAACCTAAATGTTTAGCAATTGATCTTGCAATTTGAGCTACTTCAATTGAATGTGTAATTCTAGTTCTGTAGTGATCGCCCTCTGTGTTAACAAAAACTTGTGTTTTATGCTTTAACCTTCTGAAAGAAGCACTATGAATAATTCTATCCCTATCTCTTTGAAATGGTGTTCTATAGAGTGAATTAGGTTCTTTAAAAATACGACCTTTACTTTTAGATAGAGCTAAATTTGAGTAATTATTCATACTTTAAATTCAATAAATTGATATTATATTAGTAATATCAGTGTTGTTATATGATTAAAGAAATTAAATTTACAGATAAAGCTATAAAACAGATTAATAATTTGTTGTCTCAAAAAGATCCTGGTTCCTTTTTCAGAATCGCTATTAAAGGTGGTGGTTGCTCAGGTTTTCAGTACGAATTTACTTTTGACAAAGAATTAGCTTCAGATGATTTAAAACATGAAAATATTCTTATAGATAAAACTTCGGCAGACTTATTAAAAGGTTCTCAGGTTGATTTTGTTTCAGAATTAATTGGTGATCAATTTAAAATTACAAACCCACAAAGTAAATCTTCTTGTGGTTGTGGTGTTTCATTCTCAATTTAATGATTATCACATCTTGGAACGTAAACTCAGTTAGAGCTAGAATTGAAAACATTAAAGAATACCTCCTAAAATTTTCTCCGGATGTTGTTATGATGCAGGAGATAAAAACTCAAGATGAAACCTTTCCTTATGACGATTTTTCAGCATTAGATTATGAAAGTCATGTATTTGGTCAAAAAAGTTATAACGGTGTGGCAATCATTTCTAAGCATAAATTAGAAAATGTTAGATTGGATTTGATTAAAGATAAGTTAAAACAATCTAGAATTATTTCATCGGAATTAAAACATAAGAAAAAAAATATACAAATAATTAATATTTACACACCTAACGGTAATCCTGTTGATACTGAAAAATATTCTTACAAAAAAGAATGGCTGGATATCTTAATCAAACAACTAAAAACTCTTTCAAAAAAAAATGAAAATATTATTTTAGCTGGTGATTTTAACATCCTCCCTTCTGCTGAAGATGCTTATAACATTAAAGGTTTTGAAGATGACGCTTTATATAGACTTGAAATAAGAAAAAAATTTAGAGAAATGATTAATCTAGGTTTTCATGATGCTTACCGTCATATTCATGGTGAAAAAGAAGGTTATACTTATTGGGATTATATGAGGGGTGCCTGGCAGAAAAATAATGGATTAAGAATTGATCATTTTTTAGTATCAAATTCATTATTAAATATAGTCAAGGATGTTAAAATTAATAAAGCTCCTAGAGGAAAAGAAAAGCCCTCTGATCACACACCAATTGAAATTGAATTAGCTTAAAGATTTAATTTTATTTACTAACTCTTCATTGATATTTCTTGGTCCTTTATCTAACCTATTTTTATGTCTACGTTCACCTGGCAGTCTAACACCCTCCATCGCTGATATTTTATTAAAAAATTGCTCCGCATGTTTGTCCCAACCTTCACCGGCAATTTTATCTGGAGATATAGCTATAATAAATTCACCTCCACTTGGAGGGCCACCATCGTTATTATCTTGAGCAGCAGTTTCAAAACTAAAGTTTTCACCAATTAATGCACCAGCTAATAGCTCTACCATCATTGCTATATTAGATCCTTTATAACCACCAAACGGTAATATAACACCACCTTCAGCGATTTCTCCAGGATCAGTTGTTTCTTTACCATCTTTAGTTAAACCAGTTCCAAGTGGGACTTTGTGACCTTCTCTTTTTGCTATTTGAACCTCACCCATTCCCATTGAAGCTGTCGCCATATCATAGACAACTGGAGTTTTACCAGGTCTTGGCCAAGCAAAAGAAATTGGGTTTGTGCCATATAATGGTTTTGTTGCACCCGCTGGAGCTACAGCTGGTTTATAAGACGTGCAAGCTATGCCAACAAGCCCTGCTTCTGCAATAGCTT
>JABMNQ010000106.1 GCA_013204495.1 Candidatus Pelagibacter sp. | reverse complement strand
TGCCAATGCCGTTACTGATTTTCCACTTCCAGATTCGCCTACAATTCCTAAAATTTGTTGTTCTTTCAACTCAAAAGAAATGTTCTTAACTACTGTGTTTTCTTCTTCATTTAAACCGAAAGAGATTGATAAATTTTGTACTATTAACATCGTTTAATTACATGATTTGAACTTAACATTTGAAAATATCAGTTGACACTAAATTTCAAAACTACTAAAGTTAATCCAGTAATTCTTTTCTTTATTGTAAAACACACACATTATTCTTTGAAATATAATTCTTTGAAACGCTCAATAAACGTTTTCAAAATAATCGTTTTCCAAATATTTTTTTGAAATTATATTTATATCTATAAGTTTCTTTTCGTCTTGAATGTTCTGTAAATAAAATTCGGATAACAAATATAGCTGAGTTAATTAATTCTGTGTTCATAAAAAAAATAGTATTCCTAGATTCGCTAAAATTAGCGCATAATAAATAACCATATTTTTCATATTTGTTTTGTAATTTATAAAAACACCATTTTAAAAGTAGCAATTTGTTAGGCTAAAAACGATAGTGATATTATTCTTAATTCAACTATACAAAAAGACACAATCATAATTGATTGTGTCTTTTAAAATTATATTAATATTTCTTTGAAATACTACTTGTTGTTTGATATTGATAAAGGGATAGACATTCTTGGTACCCAGTCAATAATTGCCGCAGCAATACTATATATATATTTATAAATCGCTAAGTTAATATATAACATAGCTAACACAATAAGCACTTGGATATATGCAGAGGTTAAAACCCAAAATCCAGCCCAAGACCATACTTCAATAACTGCTGAACCTGAACCAAAACCATCAACTAATCCTATTAAAGACGTTATTAATCCGCCATCATTAAACATAGATAATAAATGATTTATTGTAGCCATTGGAAAAGCGTAAAAACCACTCAAAGTAGCCACAACATTACCAGATGGATCTGCCATTAAATCAGCGTTAAACGCAAAAGACAAGGTTAAATTGAAAGCGGCAAATAAAGCAACGATAGCTGCAACTTCACCAACAATTCTAATATTAACTAGTACTAGGTCTTTAAATAGAAATTCCATCATCCCTTTATGAGTACCCCCCAAACTATCTCCTCTTGATCTTATTACATTAGCAATAGGAAATGCTGAATACGCAAGTAGTATAAAAGCTAGTGCGCTTCCTAATTTTGCCATTGCCCCGCTTTCGCCACCAAAATAATCTAATGCAGAAAGAACTAAGAGACACTCAATACCAACAAAAACAAGTACTGCAGCTATTTGATAAATAGATTTTACCCAGCACCGAATTCCATTTTCCGAATTAAAATCATCGACTATGGAATTTAATTTTGCGCTAAAAATTTTTTGGTTTACCATTTGAGGAAAATCAAGAATTTGATTGAAGAATTTTTTCATAATGTTAAATTAGGTTTAGTTAATTAGTTATTTATTAGGGGAATATGGATAATAAAATAATATAAAACTGGATTTTTAACAATTATTTTTTAACATTACACTATACATTCGTTATTTATTAACTAAAAAAATAACAAATGTCTAATTAATAAGTTAAAATATTAGATACCTGATAGCGATTAAAAAAGGGTGGATTTTATATTCGAATACGTTTATTTTGTTGATAAATGTTTTTAATTAAAGTTTACGTTTTTGATAAATAGATACATTAAAAATTATAAATATCCAATTTTTATGACTGAAATTTGAGCCCTTTTAAGTTTAAAAAGTATTTATTAATGAGTTATCTATTCCTTAATAAAACAGATAATTCCTTCTTGTTTTTTTATGTAGCTTTGCCAAAATCACCTAAATGAATTACATTTCAGTAGAAAACATATCAAAAGCGTTTGGAGAGGTTGAGCTTTTTAGTGACATTTCCTTTGGTATAAATAAAGATCAAAAGATTGCTTTTATCGCAAAAAATGGAGCTGGAAAAACTTCCATACTTAATATAATTGCGGGCATTGCTAGTTCGGATACGGGACAAGTAATTTCTAGAAAAGGATTAAAAATTGAATATTTGTCTCAAGAAGAAGATTTAGACCACAATTTAACAGTTGAACAAACTATTTTTAATTCAGACAATGAAACTTTAAAAGTAATTTCAGCATATGAACAAGCATTAAAAAACCCTTCCGATGAAAAAGCATATCAGCAATCTTTTGAAAAAATGGAACAACTTAATGCTTGGGATTTTGAAACACAATACAAGCAAATATTATCTAAATTAAAGTTAGAAGATTTAACACAAAAAGTAGCTTCACTTTCTGGTGGACAACGTAAACGTTTATCTTTAGCTGTAATTCTTATTCATAAACCCGATTTATTAATTTTAGATGAGCCAACAAATCATTTAGATTTAGAAATGATTGAATGGTTAGAAAATTACTTTAAAAAGGAAAAAATTACGTTATTTATGGTAACGCATGACCGATACTTTTTAGAGCGAGTTTGTAATGAAATTGTTGAATTAGACAATGGCGGATTTTATACTTACAAAGGTAATTATTCTTACTATTTGCAAAAAAAAGAAGAACGTATCACTCAAGAACAAGTAACTGTTGATAAGGCTAAAAATCTATTTATTAAAGAGTTAGATTGGATGCGTAGACAACCAAAAGCTAGAACCACCAAATCTAAATCTAGAATTGA
>JABMNQ010000105.1 GCA_013204495.1 Candidatus Pelagibacter sp. | reverse complement strand
CCTTTATCTGTTTCTACAATCCAGCCATCTTTAGTTTGTTTCATACCAACTACTGCTGTGTTTCTATAAATTTCTGCACCTAAATTTCTAGCTCCCGTTGCCATCGCTTGTGTTAAGTCAGCTGGCTGAATATATCCATCTTCAGGGTGTTGGATTGCACCAAGTAAATCATCGGTTCGACACAAGGGCCAAATTTCTTTTACTTGATCAGGTGTTAAAAATTTTACATCAACACCAATTGTTTGCGCAACACCTGCATACTGGTGGTACTCATCCATTCTATCTTTGGTGCTTGCTAAACGAATATTTGAAACAACACTGAAGCCAACATTTTTTCCAGTTTCTTCTTCTAATCTTTTATAAAAATCAACTGCATATTTATGGAGTTGACCAACTGAATAGCTCATGTTGAACAAGGGTAATAAACCGGCTGCATGCCAAGTAGAACCTGAGGTTAATTCTTTTCTTTCAACTAAAACAACATCTGACCAACCTTTTTTAGCTAAGTGGTAAAGAGCACTTACTCCAACTACGCCACCACCAACTACTACAACTTTAGCTTTCGTTTTCATTAAGCAATTCCTACTAAATTTTCAATACGAACGAAACAAAATTCGTTTACCCTCTAAATTAAATTGAAGATCCCAAGGGTATTGGAGCGGACACCATTGTGGTCAGCCAGCAGTCCTTGAAGGGACCATCTATTTTATATTTTTCAACCTGCCATTTAAATTTGTAATAGGATTTATCTTTTCCAAGAACACTAACTTCAAACAAAGCTACTGAATTTGTAAGGTTTTCTTGAATAATTTCATGATCTAAATGATCTAATAGTATTTTATATGACTTGCCCTTCAGCATAGTCTTAAATCTATCCAAAGGTCCTGTACTTTTTCTATTGCTAGGATGGGCAAACTCCCAAGTTTGTTCAATTCCATTATCTATAGAAGGTGAGTTATTTTTTTGTAAACTTTTCAACTGAATTTCCACAACTTGGTATGGCTCAATACTACTACTAGGTTTAATTATGTCGGTTTGTGAAATTGTGAGACTTAGAAAGTAAATTAATAAGGTTTTAAATATTATTTGCTGTCTTTTTAACGTCTTCAAGAAATTCTCTTCGTTTTTCATTAGTTACAAACGGTACTGCAAAATATCTTCTATATACAATATTATAAATGCCACACATATGAAACACGCCTCTTTTTAATCTTCTTATGGGTAGATTTAAAAAAAATGTTGTAATAGCCAGTCTTGGAGAGCCATAAGTACAAAAGATTATTGCCTTTTTATCTTTTAAGTTTCCAATTGGATAACCATAATTTCCAACTAGTTTTTTAAATGTGAAGGCCCATGGAGGAGATAAAACTTTGTCTATCCACCCTTCTACAATAGCTGGCATTCTAAAATTCCAAATAGGTGCAATTAAAACAATTGTATCACATTGCTCAATTCTTCTTCTATGATCCAAAACATCTTCACCTGCTTTTTCGCCAGCAAAAACTGGGTTAAATTTTTCTTTATATAGGTCTACACAGTCAACTGTATTGCCATTTTCTTCAGCTGTTTTTATAAATGTATCTCTAATAGCGGCGTTAAAGGATTTTTCGTTATAGTGACCATATAAAAGAAATATTTTTTTCATTTGTGTATTTTTAAACTAGTTCTATAAGAAAGCCATGAAAAATTTTTACGTAATTGAAGGTGAGCATAAAAACCCTAATCTGATTAAAACAATATTAAAAGATACTGAAAAAAAATATGGTCCTTTTGAAGAACAAGAAGCCAATCAAATTGCAAAGGGGTTAATTCAAAAAAATATTGATGATTTTTATCATCGGGCTTGGGTAGTTAAATCTGATAATTTAACCAAATAAAACCCAACAAACATAGTAATTACAAAAATTATAGAACTAGTATTAAATAAAGCTAATGATGCTATCGCAGGTCCTGGACACAATCCTGCTAAACCCCATCCTGCACCAAAAAGGGAAGATCCAATAATTAATTTTTTATTTAATTCCTTATTATTTGAATAAGAAAAACTATCTACAAAAATTGGTTTTTTGTTATTTTTAAATAAGTGAAAAAATGGAGAAGATATAATTAGAGCTCCAATCATTACAAATGCTAAAGATGGATCCCAATCACCAAGGATATTTAAAAAACCTAAAACTTTTGCTGGGTCAATCATTTGTGAAATAGTAAGACCTATGCCAAAAATTATTCCACAAATTAAAGATACAATTTTGCTCATATTAAATTTTTTATCCATACAGTTAAAATACCAACAATCATGAAGGTTATTGTTGCAACAATTGATCTTAAAGAAAATTTACCAATGCCACTTATACCGTGCCCACTAGTACAGCCTCCCCCAATTCTAGTGCCAGCGCCTACTAGTAAGCCTGCAACAGCTAATAAAATAAAAGAATTTGAAATTGAAATATTAATTTCTTGTTGGGTGAATACTTTATAAATAATGGGACCAAGAATTAAACCTAATAGAAATAAAAAATTATCAAATCTATTATCTTTTGAATTTAAAAAATTACTAGCAATTCCACTTATTCCAATTAGTCGACCGTTAAAAACAAAGAAGATAGCCACTGCTAAACCAATTAAAGAGCCCCCTAGAAATGCAGAAACTGGAGTGAAATTAATTATGTTCATTTAACTTTGTAATACAGGAAAAGCGGGGTTTATATTCAAAAAAAGCTTTTGATATTCCATTTTAGTACACCTGTTTTCTATGTATTCAATATTTTTACTCTCTACTAATTCTTTCGCTTCTAAACTTCTTATTCCTAATTGTAACCAGAGAACTTTAGCTCCAATTTTGACACTCTCTTCAGCATATTTGTTTGCTTCAACTGAAGGTCTAAATACATCTACAATATCAACAGGTATTTTAATATCCTCAAGTTTTTCAAAAACTTCTTCTCCCAATATTTTTTGACCTTTTGCATTCGGGTTAACTGGAATAACTTTAAAACCATACCTTTGCATATATTTCATGACAATGGTTGAAGGTTTCTTGTCGTCCTTGCTAACACCCACCATTGCAATTGTTTTGTATTTTGAAAGAATTTCTTTTATTTTTTCGTTCACTACTTGTGCTTCCACTTGGGCGTTCTTTTTTCTAAAAATGCAGATATGCCTTCTTTAGCATCCATTGCCATCATATTTTTAGTCATCATTTTACTCGTGTATGCGTAAGCTTTTCTCAATGGCATTTCTAATTGATTGTAAAAAGTTTGTTTACCAATTTTAATTGTATGACTTGATTTTGAAGCAATAGTTTTTGCTATCTTTAATACTTCGTTATTTAATTTTGATTTAGTAAAGCAATCATTAATCAATCCAATTTCTTTTGCGTAGTTTGCTTTAATGGGCTCACCCGTTAACAGCATTTTCATCATTCTTTTTCTATTAACTTTTCTGCTCACCGCAACCATGGGCGTACTACAAAATAATCCTATATTAACTCCTGGCGTTGCAAAAATTGCATCATTTGTACTATAGGCAAGATCACAACTCGCAACTAACTGGCATCCAGCTGCAAATGCTGCTCCATGTACTTTTGCAATAACTGGCTTTTTTCCTTCAACAATTTGAAGCATTAATTTTGAACAAAGATTAAAAAGTTTTTGGTATTTAGCTCTTTTTTTTAATCCACTTACTTCTTTTAAATTATGACCGGCACTAAACCCTTTTCCAGCACCTTCAATTATTATTACTTTGATATTTTGGTCTTGCTCTAATTTTTTAAAAGCTTTAATTAAATCTCCTAAATTTTTAAATGAAAGAGCGTTATATGTTTTTGGTTCACTGATAATAATTGAGGCTATATCTTTATTAAAAAATTTAACCTTAATATTAGTCAAGTTTGCCATCTTCTCTCATTTTAGCTCTAATTTTTGTAGCTGAAATTTGCTGCATTTCTTCGGATAAAACAACTTCTTCTATTTTATAACCAACACCTCTTCCATAACAGATATTAGTAATATTTGGCACCATCATTACTTTAAATTGCCCTTCAAACTCTGGATTCAATTTTTCTTCAATATTTTTTTTAACAGTTTCAAAATCAAATGGGTTATCATCAACACCCTGGACATCCCTAATTTGAATACAAACTTGACCTGTTTTTTTTACAATTTCTTGAAATAAAGCATAGTGACCATCATGAAAAGGTTGCCATCTGCCTAACATTTGTGCTGTTGGTTTTTTATTATCCCATTCGTAAGCCATTATTTTATCTCCTTTAGTATTATTGGTGCCCAATGTTTAGCATCTTGAGTTGTAACCTGATAATCAAATTTTTCAGGTTTTACAAACATTTTGTTAGTATCGTCAAAACGTCCTTCTTTTATTGTATCTACCCAAACAATATAATCTGCTGGAAATAAGTTTCTTGCTTTAGGTGTTGGACAAATAAAATCAGCTACAACATAACTTCCATCATCTTTTAATTTTTTTGCAAAATCTGCCATTCTTTTGGCTTGTCTTGTTCTGCCTTCTTCAGAAAAATCCCAATCATTTGCTTCCTTTCTAACTTCATCAGCATTAAGTCTTTTGGCATTTAATATGGGTGCAAGTTCATTTGCTAATGTTGTTTTGCCAGATCCTGGAAGGCCCATTATTAATATTATTTTCATTTTAGATTAAATTTTCTGCTACCCATTTATGAAATTGGTGAGTTGGGTTATCCATTATGGGTGAAAAATTTCCACCATTATATACTGGTGAATTTCTACCTTCTTGCATTCCTTCAATGGCTTTTATATCCTCAATCATTACCTCTTTCCAAAATGTTGAGTTATGTTTTCTCATTTCTGAAAATTCAATTCCATTCGCACTTTCTTCGCCAACATAATACATCATTAAGTGTTCTTTAGTTTCATTTGTAGACTTTGGCTCCAACCAAAAAATATAAAAGTGATCTATATGCAAACCAATCATTACATTGGGGAAAAGAGCAATGTATTCTGCTTTTTTTTCTAAATCTTTTGGCCAATTTGGAAAATTATTAAAACTTTTCTTGCCTTTAACAGGTTGATTATATTTATTGGTTCCTTGGCCAGCAAATCTATTGGGTAAACCTTGGATATGGTAGTGATCACTAATATTTGAAACTTTATTTAATTCTGGGTGTATCCACGGTAAATGATAACTTTCACAATAATTTTCTATTGCAAATTTCCAATTACATTTAACATCTAGGCTAAAATATCCGTGATCTTTTGAGTGTTTAAGTAAGTTTTGATCTTCCTTAGATATAAATTTTGACCATCTTTCTTCAAGAGGTTTGATATACTCCTCAAATTCTAATTCATTATTATTGATATTAATGAATATAATATCCATCCATACCTTGCTTCTCACTTCTTTTAAGCCACTTGTTGATTTATCAAATTTTTCTGTCTCATGAACATTCAATCCACCTATATGGGGTGTTGCAACTAATTTTCCATCAAAATCATAAGACCATGAGTGATAAGGGCATCTTAAAACATTTTTTAAAGAGCAAGGCTCATCTATGAGCTTAAATCCTCTATGACTACAAACATTGTGAAATACTCTAATTTTTTTCTCTTTATCTCTAATTATGATTAATGGAATACCTAACAAGTTACATGGTACAACATCCCCTGAGTTTGGCACAGAGCTTCCAACTCCAATCACTGTCCATTTATCCTTGAAAATCCTCTCTCTTTCGAACATTAAATAGTCTGAGCTTGTGTAGCACTCGTTTGGTAGACCGTGGGCCTCCTCAATTGAGTTCCCAACAACCTTAATTTTATCTAGGTCTAAGATCTCTGATAGTTCAGGGTTTTTGGCATTTTTAATCATTAAAAAAAATTATCACCGGCTCAATTTTTGGCAACAAATATCTTTATCCACAAGATGAATTTCTTTGACAGCTTTTACAAAAAAGCTAATGATCGGCAAAATGAATTTTTCCCTTGAGGTTGGACCTCACACTGATCTAGATACATTGCCCCCCGTTAAAGATGTTTATGTAACTATGCTACCAGGTGGAGATTATAAAGAAACTGCAACAAAATCAGGTGATTTGGTTAAAAAGGGATTTAATCCAGTTCCTCATTTTCCGGCAAGATCAATCTTAGATGAAGCACAACTAAAAGATTATATCGCAAGATGTAAAGATGTGGGTGCAAAACAAGCTTTAGTAATTGGTGGTAGTAGAGATCCGATTGGCAAATTTGATAGTTCAATTCAAATTTTAGAAACAGGGTTTTTTGATGGAATTAAAATAGGAATAGCAGGACATCCAGAAGGAAGTCAGGATATTTCCGATAAAGAATTAGAAAAAGCTATGATGAATAAAAAACCTTACGCCGACTATATAGTGACCCAGTGGTTACTAGACAGTCAACCTATCGTAGATTTCATTTCTAAGCAGTCAGTACCAGTGCATGTAGGAATTACTGGGCCAATGAAAATAACTAGCTTGATTAAGTTTGCTAATATAGTCGGGGCGAAAAATTCTATAAATTTTCTTAAGTCTAATTTTAGTAAGGCATTAGATTTATTGAAACCTAAAGACCCTAATGATTTAATTGGGAAAGTGAAAGAGTTCACGGGTAACTTCCACATTTATACATTCGGCGGCTTGAAGGAAACAAACAAGTGGTTGAAGGAGAACGGTTATGTCTAATGAATTTGACTATACTAAGCTAAATCATGTGACTTCAGTTGATCAATCAGATCGTGAAGTACCATACAACTTAAGACAAAGTGGCCCTACAAAAGTTGAACTGTTAATTTCAACAAGGGTAAGAAAATCTCCGTATTGGCATTTATCAATGCAAGCAGGTTGTTGGAGAGCAACTGTCTACAATCGTATTTATCACCCAAGAGGTTATGTAAAACCTGAAGATGGTGGAGCGATGAAAGAATACGAAGCAATTAAAAATCACGTTACTATGTGGAACGTTGCTGTTGAAAGACAAATTAGAGTTAAGGGTCCGGATGCAGAAAAGTTTACTGACTACGTGATAACTAGAGATGCAACTAAAATCTCACCAATGAGAGCAAGATACGTAATTTTATGTAATGCTTATGGAGGAGTTTTAAATGATCCTATTCTTCTTAGAATTTCAAAAGATGAATTTTGGTTCTCACTATCAGACTCTGATATTGGAATGTATCTTCAAGGTGTTAACGCTGATGGAAGATTTGATTGTACAATTGAAGAAATTGACGTTTGTCCGGTACAAATTCAAGGACCTAAATCAAAAGCTTTAATGAAGGATCTTATTGGTGATCAAGTTGATCTAGATAACTTGCCTTTCTATGGTTTAGCTGAAGCAAATGTTGGCGGCAGAAGTTGTGTTATTTCACAATCTGGTTTCTCAGGTGAAGCTGGATATGAAATCTACTTAAGAGAAGCAACTAAATATGCTGATGATATGTGGAATGCTGTACTTGCTGCTGGTAAAAAACATAGCCTAATGGTTATCGCTCCTGCTCACCACAGAAGAATTCAAGCTGGAATTCTTTCTTGGGGACAAGATATGGATCAACAACACAACCCTTTTCAGTGTAACCTTGGTTACCAAGTTTCATTAGCTGGTAAAGGTGAGTGGAATAAAAAAGCTGACTATGTTGGAAAAGCTGCACTAGAGAAAATGGGTGCAGAGCTTAAGGATGGTAAAAAACCTTACAAACTTCAGTTAGTAGGTCTTGAGTTGGGTGGAAAACCAATTGAAGAATATGCTCCTGACTTTTGGTTAGTGTCACCTGAGAGTGGTGGAGATCCTGTAGGATTTATCACATCACCCTGGTATCACCCTGAAAAAGGTCAAAATATTGCAATGGGATATGTGCCATTTGATGGAACATTAAATGCTAATGGTTTCCCAAAAGGTAAAGTTGGAACTAAGTACAAAGTTCATTTACCTGCTAAATATTCTGACACACCAGGAACACCTGTTGATGCTGTGGTAGTGGATATTCCATTTACAGAATCGTTTAACGCAAACACTAGAGAAGTCGTTAAAGGTTAAATCAATTTTTATAGAGAGGGGATAAATTCCCCTCTCTATTATAAAGAATTAATACCCCTCTCAAGAAATATTACTATTTACTTAAAACACACTAGATAGAGAAACTTTAGCTTCCCGATCAGAAGTTTCATTAAATGATTGATTAGATCAAAGCCATTAATATTTTTAGAGACATCAAATCCTTTTTTAAGATCCTCTGATCCATCTAAGCTCATTGCGTATTCTGTCTCACCTCTTGATATAAATTTAAAAGCAAATTTAACAGGTTTCAAATAGTAGCAAGCTAATATTAAACTCATTATTGATAAATTATTATTAATATATAGACTTAAAGTGAGAATTTATAATGACAAAAACATTCCTAATAGCTGTTTGCATAATAATAGTAATTGCTTTAATACTCTTTCCACTATTTGTTTCCTATAAAGCACAGAAAAATAGTAAAAAAAAATAAATAATGTTTGGTCAATTTTTAAATATAATTGTTCGGTCTATTAAATTAGATAAATCTCTTTACAAAGATAATAAGAACTTTGGTGAAGCTGCAATATACTTTGCAGGCCTTATAATGATATTAGATGGGCTAGCCGGTGCGGTTGCTGCAAATACTATCATCAAAACTGCAGTTGCAATGTCTGGTTTAACTGCCATTCTTACTTGGTTTGTATGGGGACTTTTTATCTACGTTATTGGTGTAAAATTATTTCCAGACAAAGAAACAAAAGTTTCATTTATAAAAGTATTAACAGCCGTAGGGTTTGCTCATGCACCAGGCCTTTTAAGATTTTTCGCTGTAACACCAGATTTAATGATACCGATAATATTTCTAACTCAGTTCTGGATTTTTGCTGGATTAATCATTTCAACAAAACAAGTTTTAAATTTAAAGTCGAATTTTAAATCATTTGGCATAGTCTTTTTAGCTTTTTTAATAATTGCTTTTCTTTCAATATCTTTTGTAATGAGCAAGATGAATGTTCTACCAATAAGTAACGTTAGTTAAATTGGAAATATAGTTTTTGAAAGTTTACAAGAGTTGCAGGTTTTAAATCCTGTTAAAATTAAATTTTGAGAAACACTTGGGTCTTCTTTTTTACACTCTTCACAGAAATCATCTAATTGAAGAATTTCTTCATTATCATTTATTTGATCATCAAAATCTTTAGTCATTATCTGTAAGACCAGCGCCAGCTCCACCTTGCTTTAAGCTTTCATTTTCTTCAACAAAGGTTTCTTCTGAAAGTTTGTAAAGTTCATTCCATTCTTTTTCCTCAAACGAATCTTGATTTTCCAAAACCTTTAAATAAATATTTTCAGCAGATTCAATAATTTCATTTTTTGTATGATTGGAATAAATATTGTTATTAAAGTTTAATAAAAACTCTCTATCGTCCATTTTTAAAAATATTCTTTTACCAATTACCTCAGATGCCCTACTAATAAAGGGTAAAAAAAGTAATGGATATGCAATTTTTTTAAAAGTTATTTCATTTAAATCTTCTAAAGTTCTAATCTGATCTAAGCAGTTTAAACCAGCAATTATTGGACAATATCCGTTTTTATTAGCTTCATTGTCTTTATTGATCAGGCTTATATTCTCCAATCTTAATTCTTTTTTTTTCTTAAAAAAACTATTTAAGTTTTTAATTCCAGGTAAGTTAAAAATTTCAAGTAGTCTTATATTTTTTGCCACCTCCTCAGCAACACCCCAAGAGTAACCAGCGGCTCTACTTGCTCTTTTGGAAACTGTTTCTATTTCACTTAATGATTTCATCTTATTTAATTATAAACCCAATACTCATCGTAATTTTTTAATTGCTCCGGCAAGGGAGCTCCTTGAAACATACATATTCTTAACCATTTATCTGACCTTGGATCAAATTTTAAGGCTCCAAAAAATGATAACTTTAGTCTCAGCATATCAATAGGCATTATTTCACGGCCAATAGTGTTATCTTGTATTTCTGAATAAGGAAATTTCTCAACAATAAATGCTCTTCTCACCACATGTCTCAGTTCATTATTAGTTGATAAAAATTTAGCAATGGTCCAACTATTTTTAGATACTGACAATAAATCATAAAGTTTTTTAATATCTCTTGCTATTGCTAGAGGCTGCTCTAACTCGGCACCCATTTCATCAAATCGATTTGCTAGTCTTGGTTCTTCTTTATTTTTTGAAATAAACCAAAAGTTAAGATTATTTTCTTTTTTAGAGAAATCTATGTTTAATATTTCTGAATATTTATTTTCAAGAATGACTTTAAGATCTGCAACTGTCCTTTCTGTAGGTATATTAAAGTATTTTTCTTCTTCAGAGCTCATCTCTTGAATTAAAGGTGTAACGATATCATCAAAGGGTTCCATCATCATCGAGACAACATACTCAATGCATTCTTCACAATAGTTTTTTTCTAAATG
This sequence comes from Candidatus Pelagibacter sp., assembly GCA_013204495.1. Classification (GTDB taxonomy): domain Bacteria; phylum Pseudomonadota; class Alphaproteobacteria; order Pelagibacterales; family Pelagibacteraceae; genus Pelagibacter. The sequence goes on along the minus strand of JABMNQ010000105.1, from coordinate 30 downwards.
TAAATACATTTCATTAAATGCAAAATCTTG
>JABMNQ010000104.1 GCA_013204495.1 Candidatus Pelagibacter sp. | reverse complement strand
TATAATTATTATTTAAAATTTAATAAAAATAAAATCAGCAAAAACATTTTATTAAATGATTTTGAAATATTGTCTGTTCTTAGAAATATGAAAATAATTGGGATTTTTACAAGATTAGCTATGAGAGATAGGAAAAAAAGGTATTTAGCATTAATACCTTATGCATGGAAATTAATAGAATTACGAGCATCCAACAGTGTAATATTTAGTGAACTTAAAAGAATATTGGATATTAATTTTTCAAAAAAAATAAGAAGTTTGAAATGAAAATTCAAACTGCATTAATTCTATGTGCTGGGTATGGTAAAAGGTTAAACCCACTTACCTTAAGAACTCCAAAACCACTTTTAAAGATTAATGAAATTACTTTATTAGAAAACTGTATTAATTTAATAACCTCATTGGGGATTAAAAAAATTCTAATAAATACCTTTTATTTAGAGGAAAAAATTAGAGAATTCATTAATAAAAAAAATTTTAAACTTGAAATCAAAATAATTAAAGATGGGAAAAATATCTTAAATACAGGGGGTGGGATTTTAAACATGATAAACTCCTCTGATGAAATAGATTTCTTAACTTTTAACCCAGATACAGTATGGAGTGAAAAATACAAAGAATGTATTGAAAATATGGAAAAATTTTATTTTTTAAATAACGTCCAAAATATACTTTTATTAGTCAACAAGAGTATAAGTTTTGATAAAAGCCTGGAAGGTGATTTTAATCTTTTAAATAATCTAATTAAAAAAAATGAGATTAACAATTTGATCTATACGGGTTGTCAAATAATCAGCAGAGATTTATTTAATTCTTATTCTGTTAATAATTTCTCAATTTCTAAAATTTGGGATGATTTAATTAATAAGGAAAAACTTTATGGATATGAGAGCTTAGAAAATTTTAGACACTTAACTAATCTTGAAGTGTATGAGAGTTTATTAAAAAACTAATAAATCTTTAGCCCTATCTTTATCCAGGTAAAAACATTTTTTAATATTTAACTGTGCATCTAAATCTATTAAAAGTGGATTACCAGTAGGTATTTCCAAGAAAGATATTTTATTATTATCTAATTTAAATAAAAATTTACACAAAGCCCTTATAGAATTTCCATGTGCGGAAATTAAAATATTTTCATTATTTTGAAGTTTACCTTGAATCTCATTATTATAAAACTTCATTACTCTTTCATATGTGTCTTTGAGAGACTCAGTATCTGGAATATTTTCCTTTGGGATATCTTTATAGATTTCAATATTTAAAGGGTGATAAGCGTTATTTTTATCAAGGGGATCTGGCTTGATATCCCACGATCTTCTAAATTCATGAATCTTTTCTTTTCCAAGCTTTTCTTTCATCTCATCTTTATTTAGTCCGGTTAACGCTCCATAGTGCCTTTCATTTAATTGCCATGCTTTAATTGGTGCCGTTCGATCTCTTAAAGTATCCTGAATAAGTTTTAATGTGCTAATGGCTCTTAGTTGGAATGATGAATAGAAATAATCAATATTTATCTTAATTTCTTTAATATACTCACCGGCCTTACTAGCTTCCAATTTTCCTTGTCCGGTAAGCTCAACGTCCACCCAACCTGTAAATCTTTTCTCCAGGTTCCATTTACTTTGTCCATGTCTAACTAATATTAAATGAGGCATTTGATATACTTTAATAACTTATATAACTTATAAAATGAATTCATTTATCATGAAAAATAAAATTTTTTTTTTAAAATTAGGATTTTATTCTGCCAATTTTATACTTATAATATTTTATTTATTTCCAGGAAGTATTCTTGGTTGTTTTTTCTACGATAATTGCTTCAGACAACTCCAAATTACTAGAGATTTTATCATATCTTCCAACCACTTTTATGCTTTCATCGTTCTTACGACATTAGGTGTATTTAACCACATAAGGTCAAAAAAAATTGATTTTTTATTTTTATACCTGATCTTGTTGTCAGTTATTTTGGAATTGTTACATCTTGTTATTCCAAATAGGGGATTTGAACTTAGTGATTTGTTTGGAAATATTGCAGGTATTATATTTGTAATAATTATTTATAAAGTTAAAAATAGATATGCTTAATATTAAAAAATTTTTTTTATTTTTATTACTTATTTTAATTTCTAGCTGTTCTTCAATTCCTCAAAATACATCAAATAGCTGCTCAATTTTTAATGAAAAATATTTTTGGTATAAGCATGCTAAAAGTACAGAAAAAAAATGGGGTACGCCAATTTATGTTCAATTAGCAATTATTAAAATGGAGTCAGATTTTCATTGGTTGGCAAAACCCCAAAAACAAAAAATTTTTAAAGTTATACCTTTCAAACGCCCATCAAGTTCTTTTGGCTATTCACAAGCAGTAAAAGGTACTTGGGAGCAGTATAAGAATGAAACAGGAAATAAATTTGCAACAAGGGCTAGGTTTAAAGACAGTGTTGATTTTATTGGGTGGTATACTGACAAAACTGAATCTATTTTAAAAATTTCTAAACAAGATGCGTTTAGACAATATATTGCATACCATGAAGGTTGGGGGGCCTATAAAGATTATAAAAATAATCTAAAAGTTATAGGATTAGCAAAAAGAGTTAAGAATCAATCTGATAAATATAAATCTCAGCTGCAAGAATGTCAGAAAAGATTAAATAAAAATAAGTATATTATTTTTTAATGAAGTTGTTTTTTTAACTCAATATCAACAGCATCTATTCGTTTAGTATTTTTTGCTAATACTAAATACATGGTTGGTGTTACATATAGAGTGAAGAATGTTGAGATAATCATTCCTCCTAGAATAGTTGCACCCACTGCCAGTCTTGATGCCTCTCCTGCTCCAGGACCAATATTTCCTATAACTAACGGTATCATTGCTATCATTGTGCTTATCGATGTCATCATTATGGGTCTAAATCTTAATTGGCAAGCTTCTTTAACAGATATCTCAATATTTTTTCCAACTGTTCTTAGCTGGTTTGCATAGTCTACTATAAGTATACTATTCTTGGTGGATATCCCGATTAGTATAACTAGGGCTATTTGTGAAAAAATATTAATAGAACTATTTAAAAACAGAATAAAAACTAATCCGCCGAATAGAGCGAGTGGAACGGTTAACATAATAATAAATGGATGAATAAAAGAATTAAAAGTTGCAGCCATTACT
>JABMNQ010000103.1 GCA_013204495.1 Candidatus Pelagibacter sp. | reverse complement strand
TAAAAACTGAATAGCATTTTTGGTTATTTCATTTTGCTCTGGCATTGATTTTATTATAATAGAATTTCCTCTTGAATATAAACTTGAGTTGGTAATTTTTTCTAATTCTTTTAAGTTTTCGTTAAATTCACCAACCACACCCATTAATAAATCATTATCATGAAACATCACACTTAAAGAATTATTGTCTGAATATACAAATTTCAATGTTGTATTAATTTTTTTTAAGTTTGTATTGCTCAATTTTATGCTACTTTTTTTTTAAAACTCTCTTTTAATTTGCCAAATAAAGTGTTTTGATTACTGCTTGTTATTTGTACCTGCACAATTTTTCCAATGCAATCTATATGGCCATCAAAAATTACTGGTGTCATATATTCTGTTCTACCAAATAATTTAACTCCATCCTTCATTCTATTTTCAACTAAAACATTAAGAATTTTGCTTTCTAAAGATTTATTTTTTTCAATTTGATTTTCAAATAGTTTTTTTTGGATAATTTCTAATCTTTCTTTTGATTTTTTTGAATCAACTAACTGGAGCTCTGCTGCTACCGTTCCAGGTCTTGGACTAAAAATAAAAGAATATGAGTTAATAAATCCAACTTTATCAATTAATTCCATAGTTTTTTTAAAATCCTCCTCATCTTCCTCTGGATAACCAATAATAAAATCACTGGAAAACTCTATCTTGGGATTAATACTTTTTAGATTTTCATAAACTTCTAAATATTCTTCAATGGTATGTTTTCTATTCATTAATTTTAAAATTTTATTTGATCCACTTTGTACAGGTAAATGAACTAAGGGCATCAATTTTGATGATTTTTTATAAACATTAATTAAATCTTTGGTCATGTCTTTAGGGTGAGAAGTTGTGTATCGAATTCTTTCCAGTTGATCAAAACCATCTAGTTCTAATAACAAATCTGCTAATCTAAATTCTGTATTTTCATCTTTAAAGGTATACGCATTAACATTCTGTCCTAATAAAATAATTTCTTTAGCTCCTGCTTCACCTAATTCTTTTGCTTCATTTATAATTTGTTGAAATGGCCGAGAGTATTCTGGTCCACGTGTATACGGGACCACACAAAAATGACAAAACTTATCACAACCTTCCTGAATAGTTAGAAATGATGACACTTTGCTATCTTTATTTTTAATTTTATTTAAATAATTAAATTTAGAAATTGTATCAAATTCAGTTTCTTCTTTTTTTTTTTTATCTTTCGAGTGTTTTAATATTGCTTCATTAATTTTGTGGTAAGATTGTGGGCCTATAACAATATCTATATAAGGTTCTCTCTTTAACATCTCTTGATTTTCAGCTTGAGCCACACAGCCTGCCACAATAACAATTGGTTTTTCCTTTGATCTAAAAATTTTTTTTACTCTACCTATTTCGTGATAAACTTTTTCTTTTGCCTTATCTCTAATATGACATGTATTTAAAAGATAACAGTTTGCATCTTCATATTTATCTGTTTTCTCAAAACCAATTTCTTTAACTATATCAAATATACGATTAGAATCATATTCATTCATTTGGCAGCCAAAAGTTTTAATAAAAATTTTTTTTAACATTTAGTTAGGTTTTTTTTTTAACACCATATAATTCTAATTTATGATCCACAAGTTTGTAACCATATTTGGCTGCAATTTTTTCTTGAAGTTTTTCAATTTCTTCGTCAACAAACTCTATAATCTCACCAGATTTAACATCTATTAGATGGTCGTGATGACCTTCATTTAATTCTTCGTATCTTGCCTTTTCTCCCTTAAATTCGTGCTTAGCTAAAATTCCAGACTTTTCAAAAAGTTTTACTGTTCTATAAACTGTTGCGATACTAATTTTTGAGTCAATTTTTGAAACCCTATTATAGAGCTCATCTACATCGGGGTGATCATTAGATTCTGACATAGCCTTGGCAATAATCTTTCTTTGATCAGTTAGCTTAACACCTTTGGCTAAACATTTTTGTTCAATATTTTGTGACATTCTTAATTTTAACTTAAATAAATAGGATTAATCAAATTCTTTTTAATTTTAAATTGTTCACACAAATTAGGGACGTCTTCATATTTAATTTCATCCAAACCTTCAAAATCGTCAAAACTAAAACAATAATAATCAATTTTTTTGGTTAAAAATAAAGCCTTTATCGTTGCTAATGAGTTCCTAATGCCAGCAAAACTACCCGGACCTCTGTTTACGTAAATTGTACTAACTTTATCCAGGGTACTTTTATTCTTATTTAAGAATTCATTAATTAAAATCATTAATTTTTCAAAATTAATTTTACTATTTTCATGACTACAAGTATAAATGTTTTTACTAACAATGAGTGTTAAAAAAATCTTATCTCTAGCTGCATCTACAATTAAATTATTCATTATAATAATGTTATTTACATTTAATTGTAAAGCAGAAGAAAATAATATCAAATATTATTCTGATGATATGGGTATACTTTCACTTATGTATCACCGTTTCGATGAAAATAAATATTCCTCGACCAATATTCAAATGAGTATATTCAAAGAACACATTAAAATAATCAAAAATTCTAACTATAAATTTTATGATCCACAAAATTTAGAGAATGATTTTTCTATAAATAAAAAAGAGAAAAAAATTCTTATTACTATTGATGATGCTTTTACATCATTTTATGAAGTTGCTTGGCCTTATTTAAAAAAAGAAAAAATTTTATTTATTTTATTTATATCTACTGAAACAATAGGGAAAAATGGTTATATGACTTGGGAACAAATAAAAGAAGTTGAACAAGAGTCTTTTGCTTATATCGGAAACCATTCTCATTCTCATAATTATTTAGTAGATTTAAATGATAATGATTTTATAGATGATATTAATATTTCTTCTTCCTTTTTTAATAAAAATTTAGGCTACAACCCTATTTTTTTTTCTTACCCCTTTGGCGAATATAGTTCTGCAATAAAAAAATATGTTTCTAAAAATTTTAAATATGCCTTTGGACAACACTCTGGTGTAATTGATATCAATAAAGATCGTTTTGAACTTCCAAGATTTCCAATTAATGAAAAATATGGCGATTTAGATAGATTTAAATTTTTAATTAATCTTTACCCACTCCAATATAAAAATTTATATCCCGAAGAAAAATATGTAACAGATAATAATCCACCCAAACTCTATGTTGAGTTTTTTGAAGAACAAAAAAATATAAATAATATTAATTGTTTCTCAGATGAAGGTAACGAATGGGGGCAATCGAATATTAGTTTTAATCAAAATAAACTAGATATAAATTTTAGAGAAAAATTTACTTTTAGAAGAGGTAGGGTTAACTGCTCTCTTAATGATGGTGGAATCTGGAGATGGTTTGGTGTTCAGTTTTCAATAAAACAAAATTAAATTAAACTTTCAAGTTCAATACTTGAGGGCAATAACTTAGCATCATCAAAATCTATTAAATTATTTTGTCTAATTATTTGTTGTAAAATTTTAACATATTCTTTTCCTGTTTCTGCATACTCATCGAGATACTCTGAAAGAATCATGCTATCTAGTTTTTGACCATTGTCTCTCAACTCAGCTCTAGCATTTCTAAAACCCTTGTAAGTCGAGTGAGTATTTAGATTTCTTTGATACGCTTTTACAGAGGCTTGCAATATATTAAACTTCATGACTGTATGGGTACTATCATCATCAGCTTCAGAGGGCTTTATTCCCTCACCAGACCAAGTCCACTGACCAAATAATGCATTTCCTTCTTGTGCAAATCTTGATGTTCCCCAGCCCGTTTCCTTTGCTGCTTGAGCAATTACCATAGAGACAGGCACTTCATCCATTCTAATTTTTAAAGTAGATAAATCTTTATTTACTACCCCGTATTGCTTAAATTTTGAGTTTAGCCAAACCTGTTCTGCTTTAGTGTTTTTGCTTTTATTTAAAATACTAAAAAGTTTATTTCGATCTGATTTGATATTATTATTTTCTGCAATCACTAGGGGTAAGATAATTTGGATAAAAAGATCTTTTCTTTTTTTAACATTTTCTATTTTTGTTATCTCGGCTGGCAATAATGTTAAAGAAATTGGTTTAACTAATTTATTTTTTCTTACGTCTTCTAAATTATAATCTGTTGATTCAAATAGTTCTTCTATTGTAGCTGCACTCAATCTCACGCTATCTTTTGGTCGCTCATCAAATGTGAATACATCTTCAAATAAAAAAATTTTATCTAAACTATCGTCTAATTTTGGGTCTTGATTTTCCAATAATTTTTGGAAATTATTTTTAGAAAGTATCACCTTCTCTTGTGTAAGATTGATAGCTAATGGCGCAATATAAAAAATTGAGATTATGATCAGGCAAGATAAAAATGTTTTTGATAAGACATCAAAACCAATAACTTCATTTTTAGATATTTTTTTGCTTACTATAAATCCTCTTTTTATTAGATATTTTTTTATTTCTAAAATAGAAAGTTGAATTTTTTTCATAGTTATACCGCCACTACTTCTTTTACTTCAGGAAGATAATGACACAAAAGATTTTGGACACCTTGCTTAAGTGTCATGGTTGAGCTTGGACATCCAGAACAACTTCCTTGTAATTCTACTTTAACAATTCCATCTTTAAATTCTTTGAATTTAATATCACCACCATCCTTGGCAACGGCTGGTCTAATTTTTGTCTCTAAAATACTTATAATCTGTTTTTCGATCTCACTATGTTCTTCTTTTTTTTCAGCAAATAATTCATTCGCAATTACGAATTCTTTCCCTGTTGCATAGAAATCATTAATTAAAGAAATAGCTATGTGTTTAATATCTTCCCAACCTGTCTCTTCTTTTTTATTAATTGATAAGAAATCTTCACCTAAAAATATTCCTGTCACACCATTAACTGATAGGAGATTTCTCACTAACTCATTATCAATTTCCTCTTTTTTTGTAACCTCAAAAGATCCATTATTAGATACTCTTTTTCCAGGTAAGAACTTTAGTGAATTTGGGTTTGGTGTTACTTCAGTTTGTATGAACATTCTCTTATATATAATGATAAATAATGAAATTTAAACTAATTAATATATTTTGGTTAAAAACCAACCAATTCTTTAATTTCCTTAATTTTTTTTGAAGCAATTATGTCTGCTTTGATAGAGCCTTCTAATAAAATCGTATCTAAATATTTTTCGTCATTTAATAATTCTTTTATTTTTCTTGAAATTGGTTCAATTTTTTCAATTAAGACTTCTGATAATTTGCCTTTAAATTCTGTAAAATTTTTTCCATTAAATTCACTTATTGAATTTTCTAAACTTTGATTTTTTAAACTCGAGTAAATACCCAGTAAATTTTCTGCCTCTGGCCTTTCACCTAGATTCTTAATTTCTTTTGGTAATGGTAATGGATCTGTTTTTGCTTTTTTAATTTTGTTTATTATTTCATCTTTGTTGTCTGTAAGATTAATTCTACTAAGGTCTGAAGGATCTGATTTACTCATTTTCTTCATTCCATCTTTTAAGCTCATTATTCTAGAAAATTCTTTTTGTATTAATGGTTCTGGTACTTTTAAAAAGTCAGGCGCATTAAAATCATTATTAAATTTTTGCGCAATGTCTCTGCAGAGTTCTAGGTGTTGTTTTTGATCATCACCAACTGGAACATGTGTTGCATCATAAAGTAAAATATCTGCAGCCATCAAAACAGGGTATGAATAAAGACCAATACTCGCTTTTTCTTTATCTTTGCCCGCTTTTTCTTTAAATTGAGTCATTCTATTAAGCCAACCAATTCTTGAAACACAACTTAAAATCCAAGCAGCCTCAGAATGCGCTGGAACCATTGATTGATTAAAAATTACGCTATTAACAGGATCTATTCCGCTTGCAATAAATGTGGCAGCCGTTTCTCTTATGTTTTTTTTTAATTCTTTTGGATCTTGCTTTACTGTAATTGCGTGAAGATCCACAACACAAAAAATACACTTATTTTCTTTATCATTTTGAAGCTCTACAAAATTTTTAATCGCTCCAAGATAATTTCCCAAATGAAGATTGCCAGTTGGCTGAACACCGGAAAAGATTTTTTTACTCATATTAATAGTTTAGATTAATATCACTTTTTTTAAAGGCTTTGATTAAAATTGCAATTAAAAGATAGGACGCTAGTCCCATTATAACAGCGCCAATTAAATAAATTGCTTTCAAATTTTCTAAATACACTAACTTATCGCTAAAAAAATAAATCACATAATTAAAAAAGATACCCATTAAAATAGTAGCAGTTAAAATTTTAATAAATCTATCAATAAAAACTAGATTAAAGTTAAATAAATTTTCTTTTTTCAAAAAAATAAATAAAAAGATAGCATTGAACCAAGACGATACTGTGGTTGCTATTGGTATAATTATAAAACCTATTTCTCTAAAAAAAATAATACTAATAAGTATATTTAATAGGACTGAAGTTAGTGAAATATAAAAAGGTAATTTTGTATTATATCGTGCGAAAAAAAAGACAGAAAAAACTTTGATTAATGAAAATGCTGGTAAGCCAATAGCAAAATAAAATAAAGCTTTTGCTGAGTTTTTAACACTTAACTCATCAAAAGAACCATACCCAAATAATGAAGATATAATTTCTTCTGAAGCAATCAGTAATGCCATTGCAGCAGGTATACTTAAAAATAAACTTAACTCTAAAGCTTTGTTCTGAATTAAATTTATTTTTTCTTTATTCTGTTTTTGAACATATTTAGATAGTTGAGGTAAAATAACTGTACCAATTGCAATTCCAGCAATAGCTAGGTTTATTTGATAGACTCTATCAGCATAATAAAGATAAGAAACTGCACTGGTTTGAAACGATGCAATAATCGTTCCAATTAGAATATTTATTTGAGTAACTCCTGATGAAAAAATACTTGGTAG
>JABMNQ010000102.1 GCA_013204495.1 Candidatus Pelagibacter sp. | reverse complement strand
ATGTAGTATCAAGTGGTTAGATAGTTAATGTATTTAATTGTTACAAAAACTTTTCCACCTGAAATTGGTGGTATGCAAAATTTAATGTGGGGGTTAGCTAATGAACTCTCAAAACACTACATGATAAAAGTTTTTGCTGACTATCATGAAAATCACCCATTATTTGATGAAGAGGTTTCTTTTTCAATTGAGCGTGTTGGTGGAATAAAACTTCTTAGAAAATATAGAAAAGCTCAGCTGATTAATGAATTTATTAAAGAAAATAAGATTGATGGCATAATTGCCGATCACTGGAAAAGTTTAGAACATGTCAAAACTAATAAAAAAAAAATATGCTTAATTCATGGTAAAGAAATAAATCATGAAAAAGGCACTTCTCTTAATAAAAGAGTATTAGAAGTTTTAGATAATGTTGAAAATATAATTGCTAATTCTGAATATACTAAAAATTTAGCTATTCAATTAGGAGTTCAGCAAGATAAGATTACAGTTATTAATCCAGGCGTTGATCCTGTTGAGGAATTGGATAAAAAAACATTAGATAAAGTCGATAACTTATTAAGGCATAAATCTCCAAGACTAGTTACAGTCTCAAGATTTGATAAAAGGAAAAATCATGAAAAAGTGATCATGGCTCTTCGAAACTTAAAACAAATTTATCCTAATATTGTCTATATTTGTGTGGGTTATGGAGATGAAGAGGAAAATATTAAAAAGCTAGTAGTTGAATTAGGTCTGCAGCCACAAGTGATGTTCTTTAAAGATATTTCTAATGAATTAAAAAATGCATTAGTTGCTAAATCTAATATTTTTGTAATGCCATCTATTGTGCACAAAAAATCTGTTGAAGGTTTTGGTATTGCCTATGTAGAGGCCGCTCAATATGGCGTGCCTTCTATTGGTGGTAAAGATGGGGGTGCAACAGATGCAATCGTACATCAAAAAACAGGTTTGATCTGTGATGGTAATGAATTGGATGAAGTGTATTCATCAATTAATTTAATGTTAGAAAATAATAAATTCCTTGAATACGGTAAAGCAGCCAAAGATAATTCTGTTAAATTTAACTGGGACAAAATTATTGAAGACTATAAAAAAATTTTAAACTAAATTATTTATTCATAATTTTAAATATAGCAGGCAGACAAAGTACAATAATTATTAATCTAAAAAAATGATGATAGCTAATGAATATAGGGTCAATCTCATAAGCATAACTAATTATAACCATCTCATGAATGCCACCAGGAGCAAAACTTAAGAAAGCATTAAGAAAATTAAATCCTAAAATCAAACTTAATAAGTAAGCAAATAAAAGTGAAATCGAAATCAATATTCCGCTAATAATTACACCATGAAACAAGTAATGTAATAATTCTTTAATAGTTAGTCCGTTCAACCGAGTTCCAAGTGCGGTTCCTAATAAAATAAATATTATATTAATACCTAGATCAGGAAATCTGGCTGAAATTATTTCTGTAGTGTAAAAAAAACCAGAAACAAACATTCCACTTAATAAGGTTGGTGATGGGATTTTTATCTTCTTTAATAATAATGAAAATAAATAGGATAAAATTATCAACGCTCCAATTTCTGTTACAAAGTTAAGACCAAAAAAATAATCTTTATTCATTGTATCTAATTTGGCTTTTCCTAGATTAAAATTAAAAAAGAAAGGTACGAAAGACACAATAAATATAACTCTTGTTGCTTGAGTAATAATTACTTTTTGATGCTCATCAGTGTTTTTGATTTCATCTAAAGTTGAAACAATAGGCATAAAGGCACCTGGTAGAGCGGCTAAAATTGCTGTTATCTTTTTAAAATTACAAATCTTTATTAAGTACAAGCTGACAAAAAAAGTACTGGTAGCAACGAACAAGATCATTGCCAATGATGAATAGATCCATAAATTTACTTTATAAAGAAGTGTTGCATTAAAGGTTCCACCAAGAATAATTCCAATAATTAAAAAAATAGGATTTAAAAGTTTTTTTGAAAACTTTAATTTAACTTTTGTAAATGAGAAAAAAAAATTTAAAAATAATGCACCTAACAGCCAAGGTAGTGGCAAATTCAACTTATAGGCGATAAAACCCCCAATTGCACCGATCCCTACACTTTTAAAAGTATCTGTTATATTTTTTAAAAAATTATTCATTCCTTTTTAAATTGAAATTTTTATTGCTTAAGTTTTCTCTAGCATAATTTTTACGAAGGTATAGTTTTTGTTTTTTAAATAAACAATTTAATTAATTAACGGAGAATAAAATGATTAATAAATTATCAAAAATAATACTTGCGATATTTACTTACTTTACTTTATCAGTAAGTTCTTTCGCATTCGAAGCTAGTAACCCACAATGTATAGCTCCAGCAAACGCAGGTGGTGGATGGGACTTTACATGCAGATCTGTTGGAAAAACTTTACAAGATCTAAAATTAATTTCAGGTTCAATGGAAGTAACTAATATGGCCGGTGGTGGTGGTGGAGTTGCTTACGCTGAAGTTGTAAATAAAAGAGGAAATGACAACAATTTAATCGTTGCTGCTTCATCTGCTACAGCTACAAGATTAGCACAAGGTGCTTATCCTGGAAATACTATGGATCAAGTAAGATGGCTTGGCTCTGTTGGTGCTGATTATGGGATTATTGCAGTTTCAAAAAACTCAACAATCAAAACATTACCAGAGTTATTAGCTCAAATTAAAAAAGATCCAAAATCAATTACTGTTGCAGGCGGTTCTGCTGTTGGTGGTTGGGATCATTTAAAAGTTTTAATCGCTGCTAAAAAATATGGAATTGATGATGTAAGACAAATCAAATACGTATCTTTTGATGGTGGTGGAGACGCTGTAACTCAACTTTTAGCTGGAAATGTTCAAGCCTTTACAGGTGATGTTTCTGAAGCAAAAGGTTTTGTAGATTCGGGAGATATTAAAGTGCTTGCTGTTCTTTCTGCAGATAGATTGCCTGGTGAATTTTCATCATTCCCTACTGCTAGAGAGCAAGGTATTGATGCAATCGGTGCTAACTGGAGAGGTTTCTACGTTCCAGGTGGAATGTCTGATGATGCGTACAACTACTGGGCAAATGCAATCTCGAAAATGTACAATACTAAAGAGTGGAAAGAAACTATGAGTAGTAGTGGTTTAGCTCCATTAGATTTAAGTGGTGATGAATTCCAAAAATTTGTTGCAGCATCTGTACAATCAATTCAAGATCTTTCAAAAGAAATTGGATTAATTAAATAGTCAATTATTACATTGGGGTATTAATATTTTAGTACCCCAATACTTTTTTATATTATGGGCGAACGTGCTTTTGGAATAATTTCTTTTATTATAGCTTGTGGCTACGTTTATGTTGCAAGTCTTACAGAGTTAAGTTTTATATCAGATCCAGTAGGTCCAAAACAATTCCCCTATATTCTAGGTTTTTTCTGGGGACTGTCATCCCTACTCATTATTTTTCAACCAGAGTTTAAACCAAAGTGGCCTAGTTTTTATAAATTTTTAGAAATAATTATTGTAACGATTGTTCTAATTGCTTACGCTTATGCCTTACCAGTAGTTGGTTTTGTCATCTCTACATTAATTGCAACATTTATTTTGGCGTGGCGATTAGGTGTTGAAATGTTTAAAGCTCTAATTTTTGGCTTTGCTGTATCTTTTACTATTTATTTTTTATTTCACAGCATACTAGGTTTATCGTTAGCAAGAGGAGTGTTTGGATTTTAATGGAAACTATAAATTTTTTATTTGATGGTTTTAGTGTTGCATTTACAGTTCAAAACATCACTTTAGCATTAATTGGTTGTTTTCTTGGAACAGTATTTGGTGCTCTACCAGGTTTGGGGCCAGCTAATGGAGTTGCAATTTTAATTCCAATTTCTTTTTCATTAGGTCTGGATGCTGCCTCATCAATGATCTTATTAACCAGTGTTTACTATGGTGCAATGTATGGAGGTAGGATTTCCTCTATTCTAATTAATATACCAGGAGATGAACCAGCTTTAATGACTACATTGGATGGGTATCCAATGACGTTGAAAGGTCGAGCTGGTGAAGCATTAACATTAACGGGTATTGCTTCATTCTTTGGTTCAATCGTTGCAACAATTGGTCTTATGATTTTAGCTCCCCAACTTGTAAAAATTGCTCTTTTATTTGGACCCGCAGAATACTCTGCTTTGTTTGTTATGGCTTTTGCTACATTGGGTGGTGTTAGTTCTAATAATAAAGCTAAAACTATTTTAGCCTCAGCGTTGGGTTTAGCTATTTCAACAATTGGCATTGATGGCCAAACTGGAGTTCCAAGATTAAGTTTTGGTAATGTTCACTTTTATGATGGAATAGATTTCTTAGTTGTAATTGTTGGTATGTTTGCAGTTTCTGAAATTTTTATCTTTATTGAAAACAAAGATATAGATGCAAAGAAAAAAAAGAAAAATATCATCATCACAACAATTATTCCAAAATTTAAAGTTATTGTAAAAACATTTCCTTCAATGGTGCGAGGTTCTTTACTGGGATTTTTTGCTGGAATTCTACCTGGTGCTGGTGCGTCTCTTGGATCTTTTATTGCTTATACCTTTGAAAAAAAGATTTCAAATAAAGATGACACTTTTGGCAAAGGAGATGAAAGAGGTGTTACGGCTCCTGAAGCAGGAAATAATGCTGCCGCAGGTGGTGCTTTAGTACCAATGTTATCTCTGGGGGTTCCCGGATCTGGAACCACTGCTGTATTACTTGCAATGCTAATGACTATGAATATTACCCCTGGTCCATTACTGTTTAAAAATAATCCTGATGTAGTTTGGGGTTTAATAGCAGCTCTATTTTTTGCTAACTTTATTTTACTTATTCTAAATATTCCAATGGTTAGAATGTTTACAAGAATTCTATTATTACCACCAAAATATTTGATGCCGATTGTTGCAATGATTTCATTTGTTGGAATTTATGGAATTTCAGGATCAAGTTTTGATCTTTTATTGATGATCTTTTTTGGATTATTTGGTTGGCTGCTTAGAAAATTAAATATACCTCTGGTGCCTGTTATTATGGGTGCAATCTTAGGAAATTTAATGGAGACTAACCTTAGAAGAGCCCTAACCATCAGTGATGGTAACTGGATGTATTTATTTGAGTCTAAAGTTACAATTATAATTTGGCTTATAACAATAATTGGGTTTGTTTTACCATTAATTTTTGGAAAAAAAATAACTTCAGAAATTGAAAAATTTAAGAAAAAAAAATCTTAATTTAAAATATTAA
The DNA here is from genome assembly GCA_013204495.1 of Candidatus Pelagibacter sp. Classification (GTDB taxonomy): domain Bacteria; phylum Pseudomonadota; class Alphaproteobacteria; order Pelagibacterales; family Pelagibacteraceae; genus Pelagibacter. The sequence continues at coordinate 5,091 of JABMNQ010000102.1, read as the reverse complement.
CAATTTTTTCAAATACATTATTTGCGCTTAATTTTTCTAAATCAGAAACTTGAATTGCTTTAAAGTTATCTCTTTCAATGCTCACTTTGTATGCTGTTGTGTGTTTACCGAATAAAGCTAGTCCCTTTATACCAAGGTGTGCGGAGATATGAGCAGGACCCGTATCATTTGCAACCACAAATGAACTTTGTTTAATCAAACTTGCTAGCTGAGTAATATCCATGGCTTTATTTTGATCTAAGATTGAAACTGCATTAATATTTTTTGCATCATTAATTTCTGAGGGACTAGGCGCCACAACTACTTTAATTTGTTCACCATACTTATTTTTAATTAACTCTATTAGTTCATTGTAATGAGGCCACTTTTTATGAGTTAGATGAGCTGAACAAAAAGGAAATAAGACAATATATTTATCTAATTTAAACTCTTCTTTAATATTATCAATATTAGTGGTTGCCCAACTAAAGTTTGGCTTCATTGTATGTTCAGTTTTAATTTCAGAAGTTTTTAGTTGGTGGTCAAATCTATCTAGAACTGGATTTTTATCAAACTCCTCTTTTGAAGTATTGCTTGGTAAAGTTGTCTCCGCACTAGACCAGGTATTATAATTTGCTTTTGGAAATAAAATATTTTTATAAAATTTTGTTCTAGATGAGTTTTGTAAATCATAAACTTTTTGAAACTTTTTCTTTTTTAAGGTTCTCATTAACATATATAAATAAATTAGATTAAACTTTGATAGGCGTTTATCTAAGATAACATTATGAACGAATGGGTTTTTTCTAAATAATTCAAAATATTGTTTGGTGGTTAATATATGTATTTGATCTTGTGGATGATTTTCAGAAATATCTTGAATTGCCCCACTGGCTTGAGCTATATCTCCTAAAGAACCATGTTTGATAATTAAAATATTAGACATATTTCTAACAACTTAACATAGTATAAATTTTTATGAATAAAATTCTAGTTGAAGTATCTGTGGGTGAGCTTTTAGATAAAATTTCTATTTTAGAAATTAAACAAGAAAAAATTAAAGATCGAGAAAAACTAAAATTTATCAATGATGAGCACAGTATTCTAAAAGATCAATTAGACAATAATGTAAAATCTGATGAAAAACTTAATACCTTTTTTCAATCTTTAAAAGATATTAATGCAAAATTATGGGTAATTGAAGATGACAAGCGGTTATGTGAAAAAAATTCAAATTTTACTGAAAAGTTCATAAAACTTTCAAGAGATGTTCATTTTTTAAATGATGATCGTGCTAAAATTAAGTTGGAGATAAATAATTACACAGGTTCTAAAATAAAAGAAATTAAAGAATACACCTCTTATTGAAAACTATATTTTTTTTCTAAATATTTTATTAAGTTGTGAATGATAAAAGTCATAAACAAATAAATTCCACCCGCTAGAAGAAATACCTCTAAAGGTTTGTAAGTAGTTGATACAATATGTTTAGCAACACCTGTAATATCCATTAGTGTTACTGTACTTGCAAGGGATGTGCCCTTCATCATTAATATAATTTCATTGCCATAAGCAGGTAATGATTGTCTAATCGCAACAGGAATTTGAATTTTATATAAAATGATTTGATTAGATATACCAAGACTTTTGCCTGCCTCTATAATCCCAGGTTTTATCGTTTGAAAAGCAGATCTTAAAATTTCCGAAGTATACGCCCCCGTGTTTAAAGCGAATGCACTAATTGCACACCAATAAGGTTCTTTTAAAATAACCCAAAGGAAAGTTGATCGAAGCCATTCAATTTGCCCAAGACCAAAGTAAATTATAAATATTTGAACCAATAATGGCGTCCCTCTAAATAAATAAGAATATCCGTAAGCAAATTTATTAATAAATGGGTTTTTATTTAATCTTAATACTGCAAATAAAAATCCAATAAATAATCCAATAATTAACGAAATAGATAATAATTTTAAAGTGACCAACGCTGCACTAAGGAGTTTTGGGAAGCTAATGATCATTAAATCTAAATCCATTAAAAGCCCCTACTGTATTTAGCTTCAAGTCTGTTAATCAGTTTCATGCTTATAAATGTTAAGATTAAATATAATACTGCTGCAAAAGAATAAAAGAATAAGGGATCTCTTGTTGAGCCTGCAGCGATATAAGATTGTCTCATGATCTCAACTAGACCTGTGACCGATATTAATGATGTGTCTTTTAATGTGATTTGCCAAACATTACTTAAGTTTGGAATGGCTAGCCTTAACATTTGTGGCATAATTACTTTTAAAAAATAAATATGCTTTTTAAAACCTAAAACTTTACAGGCTTCAAATTGACCTTTATCAATTGATTGGATTGCACCTCTAAACACTTCAGTTGAGTAAGCGCCCGATATAATACCGATTGCAACTGAGCCCGTCATAAATGCATTAATCTCTATATATTCAAAGTAGCCAAATATTGATGCGACATACATAATTGCACCACTTCCACCAAAGAATAAAAGATAAATTACCAATAACTCTGGCACTCCTCTTATGACTGTTGTGTAAGTATTTCCGATAAAATTTAAAAATTTGTTATTCGATAATTTAAGGGGTGTAAAAATTAACGAGAATAAAAAGCCAATTAACATCGCAGCAATTGCAACTGCGATCGTCATTAGAGTTGCATAAAACAACTCATCGCCCCAGCCTGTTTTTCCGAAAGTTAAAAGATCCATATCGAAAGGGCGACTAAATTAATAGTCGCCTTTTCAAAATATTAATTACATAGAAGCGTCAAAGCCAAAATGCTTGATCGCTAATTTGCTGATGATTCCTTGTTTTCTAGCAGTGTTAATTGCTTTGTTGAAATCTTTAAGGAGCTGAGCATCTCTTTTACCGATTGTATTATCTCCACCTTGTCTAATTCCAACACCAACACCATTACCAAAAGCACCACCTGAAAAAGTAGGTCCAACTAATGTTACTGGTTTTCCTGATTTGTCAGCATAATCAGTGAAGGCAACTGCTGCAGCTAATGCAACATCACATCTACCAGAAGTTAAGTCTAGATTTACTTCATCTTGAGTTTTGTAAGTTCTAACATTTACTTTACCTACATCACCAGACTCTAAAAAGTTTTGATGAATAGTTCCAGTTTGTGTACAAACTGTTTTTCCAGCAAGAGCAGCAGTTAAAGTTTTAAGAGTTTTTTTAACAGCACTGCCACCTAAAGTTAAATTAATACCTTCGGGCGTGTCCATACCTTCTAAACTTGAACCTTTCATTACTGCAAGAGCTGCTACTTCATCAGCATAACCTTGTGAGAAAGTAATTGTTTTTTGTCTTTCAGCAGTAATTGACATGCCTGCCATGATCACATCAAACTTTCTCATTAACAAAGCTGGAATCATTCCATCCCAATCTTGTTCAACGATAGTACACTCATGACCCATAATAGTGCAAAGTTCTTTTGCTAACTCAACCTCAAAACCAATAAGATTACCTGAGGCATCCTTAGAGTTCCAAGGTGGGTAAGCACCTTCTGTTCCGATTTTTATTGTATCAGAATACGAATTTCCAATTAACAATAAAGAAGCAAGAACAGTTAAAATTGTTTTTTTAAATATATTCATTTTTTTCTCCTTATAATTATTAATAATTATTTCACAAATTTAATAATTTAAAAAGAAATTTAGTGATTAATTGACGATGAAAAGTTCCAAGAACAGTCAAAACTTGGGATATAAACCCTATCTAAAGTTGTATTGCCGAAATTCTTATTAAAAACATCAAGCCATTTTTTAACTTGTTCTGGTTTTTTATCTTGACTGCCAACTTGCGTGGTAATTACCCCACTTGGTTTTAGTATTCTAATTAAAGTATCCATATTTTTTGCAGCAAGATCAATGCAAAACTGATCATCATTAAGGTCTACAAAAATTTTATCATATTTATCATCTTCAACTGTCTTGATACTTTCAAATGCATCACCCCAAACACATTGAACTGAATTTTTCTCCGTTGATTTGTTACCAATGCTTCCTAAGTGTTTATTGCAAACTTCAACAACTTCTGGATCTAGTTCGTACCAATCAATGAAATCAAAACCTCTGGAAATACATTCTCTGGCAACTCCTCCGTCACCTCCACCAATGATTGCTGCAGTCCCCATATCTTGATTTAATTTTAAAGCTGCATTTACAAATGTTGAGCTATATAAAACTTCATCATTCGTTGCGACTTGAATTTCGTTGTCTATAAATAGTGATTTACCGAATTGTTCTAGATCTAATATTTCGATATGTTGACCTACTTTAGATTTAAAGTCTTCCAAAACTTCATTTACGACATAAGACTTTTGCAAACCTGGTGAGCTATAAATATCATGGTACAAAGACTTTGTATCTCTATTAAATTCTTTTTTAACAATTCTTTTATGTTTGAATTCTTTTTTAACGATGTCCAAAGCAATTGATGGACTAATCTTTCCACAAGTAAAAAAATCAAAACTAATGATTCCTTTTTCAGGAAACGTGTGAAAACTAATATGACTTTCCGCTAACAAGGCTAATATAGTGAAACCTTGTGGTTCAAATTTATACTTGGAAATTTCAAGAATTGTAACATCGGCTGCTTTTGCAATTTTACGGATAACATTCTCGTATACAGATGGGTCATACTCTCGTGTAGTACCGATAATGTCTAAAGTTATATGTTCGCCTACTTTAGTCATAAAATTATCCCCTCTTATAATTTTTTGCTTTACTTAAAACTTTATTCATTTCTCTTGTAGATAAAATTTTAGGCTTACCAATTTTTAAAGCTTTTATATACTGGTTCGAAATATTTTCAACCTCTTCAGCTAATTCAAATGCCTTTGATAAATTTTCAGAAAATGCAATTTGTCCGTGATTAGCTATTAAACAAGCTTTTCTCTGTTTTAGTGCTTTAATAATATTTTTAGATAATTCTCTTGTGCCATAAGTTGCATATTTTGCACACTTAATATCATTACCACCTGCCATAGCGACCATGTAATGAAATGCTGGAATTCCTTTTCCGTGAGTAGAGATTGCAGTTGCATAATTTGAGTGCGCGTGAACAATTGCTTTAGCTTCTT
>JABMNQ010000012.1 GCA_013204495.1 Candidatus Pelagibacter sp. | reverse complement strand
GCTTGATATGGTCTACTTACGTTGAAAGATACAACTAGTTTAAAATCTGTGGGACAATATAACATCTAGTCCCAAACCAGATGCGCTACCAGGCTGCGCTACGCCCCGATTGAGGTACTAATACATTACATATTGATAATTTCAAAGAATAAAGAACATCAAAAATAAGGCTTTTTTAGAAGAATCGTATATACAGATTATATGATCATTGACTGTAATAATTGTCATAAAAAATTTGATATAGATTCTAAATTAATTCCAGACAAAGGTCGTTTGTTGCAGTGCAATAGCTGTGATCATAAATGGTTTTATAAAAAAGAAATTATTAATCACCCCATTGAACCTATTAATATTGAAAAAGAAGAGACAATTAATCTTTTGGACAGTACTACAAAAATTGAAGCAGACATTAACGATAGTACCCATGAAAAAGAGAGTAAAATTGTTGAGGAAATAAAATTAAAGGATGAGCCTTTAATAAAGCCCAAAAAACTAAGGAATTTTAGAATTTTAAATTTACTCGTTATTTCTATAATCTCTCTTACTACATTCATTATTGTTTTAGATACCTTTAAATCTCCGATAGGTAAAATTGTCCCAAATATAGAACTTTTACTTTATACTTTATATGAAACATTTAACGATGTGTTCTTATTTATTAGAGATTTATTTTAATTTATGATTAAGACACTATCGAAACCTTTTAAATGGTTCTTTAAACTTGAGGCTGCTAGCGGATTGGTTTTGCTGATAGCTGCTATCATTGCCCTTGTAATAAGTAATTCAAATTTTAGTGAGCTATATTTTAGTACCTTAGAGCAATATTTATTTATTGGTATTAACGATTTTGGCTTAAAACTTTCTGTGCATCATTGGATTAATGATTTGTTAATGGCAGTTTTTTTCTTTTTTGTCACTTTAGAGATTAAAAGAGAATTTATTCAAGGTGAATTGTCTAATTTAAAAAAAGCATTACTACCAATAATTGGAGCTGTGGGAGGAATGATGGTTCCAGCTCTAGTTTATGTTTCAATAAACTTTGGTAACACAGAAACATTAAATGGTTGGGCCATTCCTTCTGCAACAGATATTGCTTTTTCATTGGGTATTTTATCCTTGCTAGGTTCAAGAGTTCCAATATCATTAAAGATTTTTTTAACAGCACTCGCAATTATTGATGACCTTGGGGCTATATTAATTATCGCCTTTTTCTACTCTGGTGATTTAAGTATTAGCTATTTAAGCTTAATTTTAATTTCATATATTTTATTACTTATATTGAATAAATTTGGTGTTAAAAAATTTATTCCATATTTAATAATTGGAGCTTTAATGTGGTTCTTTACTTACAAGTCAGGAATACATGCAACAATAGCTGGTGTCCTGTTGGCCTCAACAATACCTCATAGAGTTAAAGATAAAGATTTTTCTTTATTAATTAAACTTGAACATGCAATAAGTCCCTATGTTGCATTCTTGATAATGCCTATATTTGCATTTGCCAATGCCGGTGTATCTGTAGCGGGATTATCTTTATCAAGTTTACTGGAGCCTGTACCACTAGGTATTCTTTTAGGACTATTTATTGGCAAACAAGTTGGGGTGATGGCTTTATCATACTTAGCTGTAAAGTTGGGTGCCGCACAAATGCCTGATAATTCAAGCTGGTTAAGTTTATATGGTGTTTCAATTTTAACTGGTGTTGGATTTACAATGAGTTTGTTTGTGGGAAATTTAGCATTTGCTGGAAGCATTCACTACATGGATGGTGTAAAAATTGGAGTTCTTTCAGGATCTTTATTATCAACAATATTTGGATATTTTGTATTATTGTATGCTTCTAAAAAGTAAACTATGTTTAACAAAAACTATTTATTAATTTTATTTACCACTCTAATGTTTTCTTTCTTTCAAAAAGTTGATGCAAAATATGAAAAGGTATTTTTTGATCATTCGATAAAGAATATTGGCAATGAACTTATTGACTTAAATCAGTATAAAGGAAAAACTGTTCTTCTTGTTAATGTTGCCAGTAAATGTGGTTTTACAAAACAATATACAGGACTTCAAGCTCTCTATAATAAGTATAAAGACAAAGGTTTTTTTGTAATTGGAGTTCCGTCTAATCAATTTGGTGGCCAAGAACCTGGGTCTAATTCAGAGATTAAGGATTTTTGCGAAACTAATTTCAATATAACATTTCCAATAACTGATAAAGTAGACGTTAAAGGTGATGAGGCTCATGAGATATACAAATGGGCAAAAAAAAATTACGGTAATTCGACGGTTCCAAAATGGAATTTTCATAAAATTTTAATCAATAAAGATGGGAAAATACAAGGCACATTTAATTCTTTTATTGACCCCATGTCTGATAAAATTATTAAACAAATAGAAACTATTTTATAAAATAATAGTCATCCCATCAAACCCTGGAATAATACTTTTTGGCAGCTTCTTTTTTAGTTGATCATAATCAAGGTCACTATGCATGTTTGTTAAAATTGTTTTTTTTGGTGACAAAATTTTAGCTAATTCTAAAATTTGATCAAAATTAAAATGTGCAGAATTATTTCTGTACCACAAACAATCTATGATTAAATAATCTAAATTCATTAATTTTTTATAATCTTTTTTAAAGAATAAACTAATATCACTAGCATAGGCCAATTTTTTATTCACTAGATAGCATGTGCTTTTAATTTTACCATGTTGGACGGGGATAGACTCAATTAATATTTTTTTATTTTTATTAATAAAAATGTGTTTTTTTTTCAAAGTATTAATATTCAATGTAGATGGATAACCATAAGACGATTTGAAACAATATCCAAACGTAGAGAGCAAGTATTTTTTAGTAAAAGTATCTGCATAGACTGGAATTTGTTTTTTATTTATTAAAAAAAAAGGTCTAAGGTCATTAATACCATGGGTTTGATCTGCGTGAGGATGTGTATAAAAAACTTTACTGATAGATTTAATTTTATTTTGTAGAAGTTGGGCTCTTAAGTCTGGAGATGTGTCAATTAGAATATTTTGATTAGCGAATTTAATTAATGCAGAGCAGCGTGTTCTAAAATTTTTTTTATTATTTAAATCACAATTGCCAGAATATCCATCAGCTCTAGGTACACCCATTGAGCTACCACTACCTAGTATGACAAATTTAACAGACATCAAAAATTAAAAAGCCTATTAAAATTTTCTGTTGTTAGATTTGACATTTCTTCAATAGTTTTATTTTTAAGTAAAGATAGTTTTTCAAGAGTATATTTAACAAAACTTGGTTCATTCTTTTTACCTCTCATGGGTATTGGAGCTAAAAATGGACTATCTGTTTCAATAAGAAGTTTGTCCAATGGTAGATTTTTAAAGGTCTCTTGAAGGTCCAAACTATTTTTAAAGGTTATTATTCCACTTGCCGAAAAGAATGCATTCAATTCCAACAATTGTTTGGCAAACTTTGCTGAACCAGTAAAACAATGCATTAAAATTTTTAATTTATCTGATTTGTAAGATTTTAAAATTTCAAAAGTTTTAGTTTCTGCATTTCTTGAGTGAATAATAATAGGCTTATTAAGCTCTATAGAAGCCTCTACATGAGTTTTGAAGCAATTAATTTGCTTATCCTTATCGCTGTGATTGTAGAAGAAATCCAACCCCGTTTCACCAATACCAATTATTTTTTCATTATTAATTACTTCATTAATTATAAAGTCTTTATCCACTGATAAATTATCTTTTGTCTCATGAGGATGAATACCAAAGGTGCCATAAATCATAGGATCTTTCTTAACTATGGTTTTAATCCGATTAAAGCTCTCTAGAGTGGTACATATTGTTAAAAGCTTAGTTATACCTACTTCTTTAGATCTTTTTATAACCTGGTCTAAATTTTCAAGTAAAGGTTCATGATCTAGGTGACAATGTGAATCAATCATCCTTTTTTTCTATTTTTTTGAATAAAATATCAATTTTATTTATCATATCACCTGATTTAAGAAAATTATGTTTACCAATCGACTCGAAATCAATTGCATTCGGCTTAAGATTAAAAATTTTTAAAGCTTTTTCAATTGAATATGGAATAATAGGATAAAGCATAAAAGAAATTTTTCTAATCATTTCCAAAGATGTGTATACAATGGTATCTAATCGTTCTTTGTCATCTTTTTTTTTCCAAGGTTCTTGATCGTTAAAATATTTATTCGCTTCAAATAAAGCGCTAACAATAAAATTAATGTAAAAATTAATATTTTGATTATCAATCTCAATTCTAATTGTTGATAAATTATCAGTAAATTTATTTAACATTAAAAGATCATCTTCTTTAAAGTTTTTATTTTCAGGGACTTTGGATGAGCAGTTTTTTTCAGCAAAAGCTGTTACTCTTTGACATAAATTTCCGTAATTATTTGCCAAATCACTATTAATACAATCTTCCAACCTATCTTGGGAAATATTTCCATCATTACCAAAAGAAACCTCTTTAATTAAGTAGTACCTTAATTGATCAAGACCATAAGTTTCAATTATATCTAATGGATTAAGTATATTCCCTTTTGATTTTGACATTTTTTCATCACCAGATAAAATCCAACCATGTCCATAAATTTTTTTAGGTAGGGGGATTTTTGCAGCCATTAAAAATGCAGGCCAATATACAGCGTGAAATCTTAAAATATCTTTACCGATTAAATGTACAGAAGCAGGCCAATAATTTTTAAATAACTCATCTTTTGTATCTGGATAGTTAAGGGCACTTATATAGTTAGTTAAAGCATCCAACCAAACATAAATAACATGGTCAGGATTATTTGGAACTTTAATACCCCAAGAAAATGCTTTACGGCTTATTGATAAATCTTTTAAACCACTTTGAACAAAGCTAATTACCTCATTTTTTCTAGATTTTGGTGAAATAAAACCAGGGTTTAATTCATAATACTCAAGTAATTTTTCTTGCCATTTAGATAAACGGAAAAAATAAGATTCCTCATCAATCCACTCAACTGGTGACCTTGAAGCTGTGCAGATTTTAATATTATTTTTTTCAGAGATCTCCTCTTCACTATAAAAAGCCTCATCAGAAACTGAATACCAGCCTGAGTATTTAGACAAGTAGATATCATCATTCTTTTCGAGTTGTGACCATAAATATTGAACCGATTTCTTGTGTCTATCTTCAGTAGTTCTAATAAAATCTGTATTAGATAAATTTAATGTTTTTGATAAATCTCTAAATGTTTGACTAATTTCATTACAAAAACTTTGAGGATCAATATTCTTTTTTTCTGCTGCTCTTTGAATTTTTAAACCATGCTCATCTGTGCCGGTTAAAAAATGAACATTAAAACCATCAATACGTTTAAATCTAGCAAAAAAATCAGCTGCAATACTTGAGTACGCATGACCCATGTGTGGCTTAGCAGAGGGATAGTAAATAGGTGTTGTTATATAGTAGTTTTTATCCATTTATAATAATTCAGATTTAAATTCTAAAAATAAACTCTCTTCATCAAGATTAAATTTTTCAGTGTTATTAATTTTTTTTATAAATTTATGGTAAAAATTTAATAAAGAATTTTTTCTATCTGAATGTTTATATTCTTTTAAAAAAAATAACTCAATGAAGTTAATTAATAAGTTTTTAACAAGTCTATCTTTTTTGTAATAGTTGTTTTCAATAATTAAACTAATAAGGGTTGTAAGATTATAATCATTAAGATTTATTAACTTTTCTTTTGAAAAATTAATTAAATTAATTATTTCACCTGGACTATTATAGTAATTGATTAAGTCATAATTTATGTTGTCAAGAATATTTTCGTTAAGTATTTTATTACAAATATTCATAGACTCTTCAAATGTAAAATTAATTTTAAATATTAAGCATCTAGACTTCAATGTTGGTAGGATATTCTTTTCATTATTATTTATCAAAATAAAAAAAACATTGTTATTAGGCTCCTCAATGATTTTGAGCAGTGCATTTACAGAATTTTTATTAAGATGTTCAATATTATCAATTAATATAAACCTTGCCTGGTTATTGAAGGTTGACATGTTCGTATACATAATCATTTCACGAATTTGAGCAACATCAATATTTTTTTTTTCAGTTAATAAATCGACCAAATAGAAATTTGGGTGAAAGTTATTTTGTAATAATTTAAATGATTTATTTTCTGGATTGATCGTGAAATTAACTGAATCATATTTAAACTCTTCCCCTTTAGATAAAATATAGTTAATTAAATGATAAGCTAAAGTTGATTTGCCAGAACCTCTTTTGCCAGACAGTAAAATTTTATTTGGCATTTTTTTATGATTATATAATCCTATAATTTCATTAAAAAAATTTTCCATACCATGAATTTTATTATTCTCTGATGGTTTTAAATTCATATATCTAAATTAAATCCTTAATTTTTTTTAATATTATATTTTCATTAACATCTAAATCTAAGTTGGAGTTTATTTTTATGTACTTTCTAGGATTTGTTTTTAATAGTTTAAGAAAACCATTTTGAACTTTATTATAGAATTTACTATCAAATTTATCATATCGGTTAAGTTTTCTTCTTTTACTTAATCTTTTTTTCATATTTGACTGATTGACTGTATTTAAAAAAGTAAAATCAATTTTAATATTTTTTAATAAATGGTTATTAATATTTTGTATAAATTTAAGATCTACACCCATGCCATAATGCTGATATGCAATTGTGGAATCTGAAAATCTATCTATTAGTATTATCTTTTTTCCAGCATTCTTTTTAATCATTTCTATATTTTCGCTTCTCGCAGATAAATATAAAAGCAAATCTGTTTCTTTATTAAAAGTTGATTTATTATTAAGTATAAGTTTTCTAATTTTTTCAGAATTAATACTACCACCAGGCTCTCTAATTTGAATAAACTTAATTTTTTTCCTTTTAAGGTAGTTAGCAACTTTTTTGATGTGGTGCGATTTACCAGTTCCTTCTACACCTTCAAATACGATAATTGGTTTTTTAGACATCGCCCCAAATTAAAAAATTAATAGATTTTATCAGCCTTGAGAAAACATTTAATTTTTTAACATCTTCGTATGCTAACAAGTCATATTCTTTAATTAATTCACCATTATAAATTAAGTTTAATTTGCCTATAATATCATCTTTTTTAATTGGTGCTTGTATAGGGCCGTTGTACTTTAATGAAACTTTTAATAAACTTTTTCTAGCTTTAGGGATTGTTTTATAAATGTCATCTTTGACATAAGTTTTAACAGTATCTTTTTTACCCAACCAAACCTCAACATCTTCAACAGGCGTATTTGCTTTAGCAATTTCAATTAAATCAAAATTTGTCAAACCCCATAATAATAGTTTTGAACTTTCTTTAGATCTGTCATTTTTTGTTTCAAATCCAGTTCCAACAGCAATTAACCTTCTTCCATTTCTGTAAATAGATGAGGCTAATGAATATTTTTCTACTGCTAAATAACCAGTTTTAATTCCATCATATCCAAGATTTTTATACAATAATGGGTTTCTATTACCTTGAGTAATTGGATCCCCTCCCGTCCTATTCCATGTAAACTCCTTTTCAGAAAAATATTTATATTCTTCAGGAAAGTTTTTAATAAGATAGTTTGACATTATTAAAATATCACGAACTGTTGAAAAATTTTCAGTATTGTTTATACCCGAAGCATTTGCAAAATTAGTATTTTCCATACCTATTTCTTTAGCTTTTGCTGTCATTAAAATTGCAAAAGCTGATTCAGAGCCTGCAATTCCCTCTGCAAGCGCTACACAGGCATCATTGCCAGATGATATAATAATTCCCTTAAGCAAATTCTCTACTGTTATTTCATCACCAACCATTATAAACATGGATGAGTAGCCAGCAGATGATAAACGCCATGCATTTTCTGAGATAATAAATTTTTCATCCAAACTTAAATTGCCTTTTTTAATCAAGTCAAATGCTACGATTGCAGTCATTATTTTTGTCATAGAGGCTGGATAT
>JABMNQ010000101.1 GCA_013204495.1 Candidatus Pelagibacter sp. | reverse complement strand
CTTTAAAGGCGGCTAAAGATGCCGGAGCGCAGTTACTAGTTTTCTGTGAGACCAACGGTGGAGCTCTACCCTGGGAAATCAAAACTATAGTTGAGCAGGCCAAAAAAGAACTCTCTATAGAAAACTTTGGTATCCATTGTCATAATGATTTAGGATTAGCTGTTGCTAATTCTTTAGCAGGCGTTGCAGCTGGAGCAAGACAAGTTGAATGTACAATTAATGGAATAGGTGAGAGAGCCGGTAATGCTGCACTTGAAGAAATTGTAATGGCAATAAGAACAAGAAATGACTTAATGCCTTATACAACAGGAATTAAAACTGAATTATTAAGTAAAGCATCAAAAGTGGTTTCTAATGCAACTTTTCCAGTGCAATTTAATAAAGCAATTGTTGGAAAAAATGCTTTTGCACATGAGGCTGGAATTCACCAAGACGGAATGCTTAAAAATAGAGAAACCTATGAAATTATGACACCAGAAAGTGTTGGGGTTAAAAAAACTTCATTGGTTATGGGAAAACATTCAGGACGACATGCGTTTAAAGAAAAATTAAATGACCTTGGTTATGCGGATGTAACTGATGATGTAATTCAAACTGCCTTTGGAAAATTTAAAATTTTAGCTGATAAGAAAAAACATGTTTATGACGATGATATTGCAGCTTTAGTTGATGATAGTATGGTTTTAGATAAATATGTAATTAATTTAAAATCATTAAAAGTTTTTGCAGGAACGGGCGAGCCACAAAAAGCAGAAATGACGCTTGATGTTTATGGTGAGGTAAAATCAACCTCAGAAATAGGAGATGGACCTGTAGATGCTATCTTTAAATGTATAAAAGTTTTATACCCTCACGATGTGAAGTTATTATTATACCAAGTGCATGCCGTTACAGAGGGAACTGATGCTCAAGCTACTGTAAGTGTTAGAATTGAAGAAGAAGGCAAAACTACAGTTGGTCAAGCTGCTGATACAGACACATTAGTGGCTTCAGCTAATGCTTATTTAAGTGCTTTAAATAAAATGATTATTAAAAGAAAAAAAACTGCTCCAATGGAGTATGAAACTCAGAAAGTGAAAGGTATTTAAGATGGCTAATTGGTTTAAAAATTTAACAAGCATATGGAGTCAAGATATGGCGATTGATCTTGGAACAGCTAACACACTTGTAGTTTTAAAAGGACAAGGAGTAGTTTTAAATGAACCATCTGTTGTTGCTATAGTTGAACGTAATGGAAAAAAAACTGTTTTAGCTGTGGGGGATGAGGCTAAAACTATGCTCGGAAGAACACCAGGTAATATTCAAGCAATCAGACCTTTAAGAGATGGAGTAATTGCAGATTTTATAATTACAGAGGAAATGATTAAACATTTTATTAAAAAAGTTCATAAGAATAGAACTTTTGCAAATCCTAGAATTTTAATTTGTGTTCCAACAGGATCGACGCCAGTCGAGAGAAAAGCTATTCAAGATAGTGCGCTTGCAGCAGGCGCTAGAAGAGTTCAATTAATTGAAGAACCAATTGCAGCAGCAATCGGAGCAGGTCTTCCAATCTCAGAAGCGACAGGATCAATGGTAGTAGACATAGGTGGTGGTACTACAGAGATAGCCATAATGTCTTTAGGAGGCTTGGTATATTCTAAATCATTAAGAATTGCAGGAGATGCAATGGATGCAGCGCTAGTTAACTATATGAGAAAAGAGTATAACCTTATGATTGGAGATAGTACTGCGGAAAAAATAAAAAAAGAAATTGGCACAGCTATTCCATCAAGTAGTAATACCTATGCTGTTAAAGGTAGAGATTTAAGATCGGGCACCCCTAAAGAGGTAAATATTACAGAAGAAGATACAGCGGAAGCTTTAAATGATATTTTAAAAGAAATAGTGAACGGCATAAAAGATGCACTTGAAAACACCCCCCCTGAATTGTCGGCTGATTTAGTAGATATGGGATTAACTTTAACAGGTGGTGGCGCCTTATTAAAAAATATTGATAAAAGGTTTTCTAAAGAAACTGGATTACCAGTTTTTATAGCGGATAATCCATTAGAATGCGTTGCAATTGGCACTGGAAAAGCTTTGGAAAACGAAGAGATTTTTTCTACTATGTTATCTGAGTACTAGAAATAATGGAAACAAGCAGAGATGACTTTGTAATAGCAATAAGATCTGCTTTTTTAAATAAAGGAACGCAACAACGGTTTTCATTACTAGGTTTAATAATATTTTCTATTTTGTTTTTAATATTAGGGGGAATTAACTTTAAACCTATTAATTATTTAAAAATTGCTATTAAGGAAATTGTTTATAGATCCACTTTTATTGTATCGACTCCAGAAAATTTTATAAAAGAAGGTTATCTTAAAGTTCAAATACACTTAAATCTTTATAATATAAATAAAAAAAATGAACTTGAGGTAGCAAACTTGAGAGCAAAAGATTTATTAAATGAATTTTTAGTTTTAGAAAATAAACGCTTAAAAAAAATAGTAGATGATTATCTAATAGATTCAGAAAGTACCTTTGCAAAAGTTTTAAGTGATAAAAATAGTCCGTTTTTTAAATCAATTATTGTTAATAAAGGCAGTAAACACGGTATTAATTTAGGCTCCATAGTGATAGATAATGAGTACTTAGTTGGAAAAATAGTCGAAGTAAATTTTACCTCTTCTAGAGTATTGCTACTTTCAGACCTAAATAGCAAGATACCAGTCATCTTGGAACCTATAGGTTTGTTATCAATATTATCAGGTACAGGAGAAGACTACGGAATTATTCAGTACAATAAAAATGAAAGCATAGTTGAAAGCGATGTTATTGTTTACACATCTGGTATTGGTGACCTGTTTAGAGCTGGGATTCCTGTTGGAAAAATAACAATTAATAATTCAGAAAATGAAGATCAAAAGATAGAGTTTTTTTCTGATTTTGAACAATTAAAATTTGTAAAAATTTTATCTTTTAAAAAAGAAGAGAACTAATGTCAAAATTAAACAAGCAAAATATAACAAAAAAAATATTAACACAAATACCAATAATTTTACTTTTTATATCTGTATTAAATAACTTTGACTTTAACTATCTAAACTTAAAATATTTTTCATTCAATTTTTCATATATTCTAATTTTTTATTTTAGTCTAAAAAAAAGCTTTAGTTTAGTGTATTCTTTTATATTTATTGCTGGTTTATTTAATGACGCTGTTAATGGTACACCAATTGGCATGAGTAGTTTGATCTTTTTATTACTTTGTGGTGTTGCTGCCTATCTTAAAGTCATAACATTAAGAACAAGTTTGATAAAGGATTGGATATCATTTGTTCTTACAATTCTAATGATTAATTCATTATCTTTTGTGATTTTAAATTTATTTTTTAACTATGAAGTAAGCTACATTAATCAAATGGTAAACGTTGTCTTTACCTCATTATTATATTTTATTTTTTCATTTTTATTTAATTTTATTGAAGGTAATTTTAATGTTAGGTGAAGACTTTGGAGTAAAAAAAATTCATACCATTAATAGAAGAATGTTTACTATTGGTGCTGCTAAATTTATTGTATTCGCAGGAATAATAGCAAGACTATTTTCATTACAAATTACAGATAATAAAAAATATTCTACTTTGTCAGATAAAAATAGAATCCGTGAATGGAAACTACCGCCTGTTAGAGGTGAGTTTTTAGATTACTTTGATAATGTAATTGCAGGAAATTTTAAAGTTTATCAACTACATATTATTCCAGAAGATGTAGAAGATTTTAAATATCTAATGTTAAGGTTAAAAGAAATTTTAAGTCTTAATAATAATGAATTTGAAGAAATAATAAAACAAAAAAACAATCAAAAACCTTGGGAAACATTGATTG
This sequence comes from Candidatus Pelagibacter sp., assembly GCA_013204495.1. Taxonomy (GTDB): domain Bacteria; phylum Pseudomonadota; class Alphaproteobacteria; order Pelagibacterales; family Pelagibacteraceae; genus Pelagibacter. Next base: position 5,744 of record JABMNQ010000101.1, on the reverse strand, counting down.
TTTCTAAAAATTTAACATGGGAGCAGTTCTCTAAAATTAATTATTATTTATATGATTTAGTGGGGGCAAAACCTGTAATGTCTGTATCACGTAATTATCCTTTTAACGAAAGTTATACTCATGTTTTGGGCTATGTTGGTGAAACTAGTGAGAAAGATATATTGAGTAATGAAAATGTTAAAGACAATCATGTTCCAGGCCTTAAAGTTGGAAAAACAGGCTTAGAAAAATCATTTGAAGATCAACTACTCGGTACAAACGGCATCCAAAGATACGAAGTGAATGCTTATGGTAAAAGAATTAACCAACTTGATCACATTGAGGGTTTTAAGGGCGAAACTATTAAACTTACACTAGATACGGAAATTCAGAAACAATGTGGTGAACTTTTAAAGGATGTTGCTGGATCAATAAACGTAATGGATATTTATACTGGAGATATTATAGCCATGCAATCTTCCCCATCATTTGATCCAAATTTATTTCTTTTTGGAATTAATCAAGATGACTGGCAATTAATTAGAAACAACCCATTAAAGCCTTTAGTTAATAAAAGTTTGTCAGGACTATATTCTCCTGGCTCTACGTTTAAACCTATGGTCGCACTTTCAGCTTTAGAAAATCGAATAATAACAAAAGATTTTAAAGTAAATTGTACTGGAAAAATTGAAATGTATGGACAAACTTATCATTGCTGGAAAGATAAAGGTCACGGTGTTGTTGATTTAAAAGAAGCAATGAAACAATCTTGTGATACATATTTTTATGAAATAGCAAGAAAACTTGGGGTTGATCGTTTAAGAGAAACATCAGTAAAATTTGGGCTAGGCGATAAGGTTTTAAACGAAACGTTTAATAATGAAAAAAAAGGATTAGTACCGAATACACAGTGGAAAAAAAATACACTTGGAAGGGGATGGCTTTTAGGAGAAACCTTAATCACTGGAATAGGTCAAGGCTACATTCAAACAACACCACTACAATTATGCTTAATGACCGCTCAACTCGGAAATGGTGGTTTTAAAATTTATCCTAAAATCACTGTGCAGAAAAATGAAAAAACAGCAGAGGAAATAAAATTATTAATCAGTCAAAAGACAAATAATATTGATAACAATCTTCTCCAAAAAGGACAAGATTTTTTTAATTCTTTAAATGAAAATCAATACGGTAAACTTTTTTCAAACTCAGAAAATATAAAACTAGTTAGAGAGGCAATGTTTGCATCAACCAATGAGATTAGAGGAACATCTTATTCATCTAGAATAGAGGACCCTAAATATCAATTCGCAGGAAAAACAGGCACATCACAAGTCAAAAGAATTACAGAAAAAGACAGGGAATTAAATTTGAATACAGCAGATATAGCTTATAATAATAGAGATCATGCTTTGTTTATAGCATTTGGTCCATATAAAAATCCAAGATATGCACTAAGTGTAGTAATTGAGCATGGTGGCTCTGGAAGTTCAACGGCAGCACCAATTGCAAAAGAACTATTTAAATTAATTATTGATAGACACGATCTTAGAGAGCAAGTTCAAAAACCAGAAACTCTTAATACTTAAATGCAATTCACTTCACTAAACACAGAATTAACTTTTTTTCAAAAATTTAGAAATTTTGATTATATTTTGTTAACTTGCATTTTATTACTTGGTTTAATTAGCTCTCTTTCGATGTATTCAACAGATGGTGGAGAGATTTTACTTCACAGTAAAAACCATATATCAAAATTCATAATTTTTTTCTCTATGATGATTTTCTTATCATTTTTTAATATAAAAATTTGGCATTATTTTGCTTATTTATTTTATATCATTATTTTAGGTTTTTTATTATGGGCTTCCCTTTATGGTATTAAAGCTTCAGGATCTCAAAGATGGATAAATTTATATTTTATTAATTTACAACCTTCTGAATTGATGAAAGTTGCAATAATAATTTGTCTTGCAAAATATTATCATCGGGTTCAGCTTAGAGAGGTTAACACTTTTCAGCACATATTTATTGCATTGATAATTCTTATTCTTCCTATTATGCTTGTAATAACACAGCCAGATTTAGGAACTTCAATATTAATTGCATTAAGTGGTCTAGTTGTAATGTGGCTTGCAGGATTAAACATTAAATATTTTATTTATTCTTTTGTAGCGTTATTGATCACAATGCCTTTTGCTATTTCTTTTTTAAAACCATATCAAAAACTAAGAATTTTGACATTTCTAAATCCTGACCGAGATCCATTGGGTGCTGGTTATCAAATAATTCAATCTAAAATAGCAGTTGGTTCAGGAGGTCTTACGGGGAAAGGTTTTTTACAGGGAACACAAAGTTATTTAGAATTTTTACCAGAAAAACATACCGATTTTATTTTTACTTTATTTGCTGAGGAGCATGGTTTTTTAGGCTCATTAGGATTGCTAATAATCTACATTATAATTATTTACAGAATTATAAAAATTGGTTCAATTTCAAGAAGCTATTTTTCTAAACTTTTTTGTTTTGGTTATGGATCTGCCATATTTTTTTATGTCTCTGTAAATATGTCAATGGTGCTAGGCCTGCTACCTATTGTTGGTTCACCACTGCCCATTATGTCATATGGAGGATCATCAATGCTTGCCACTATGATTGGATTTTCAATTGTTATGAGTGCTAAAATTAATCATAAGCAGCTAATAGCTTAGTATTTTAAGTAAAATTAGTCGAATTTGTCGCTGGAAAAAAATTTATCTAGAAACTATATAGAGCATAATGAATAAGAGATTAAAAATTGGAATTGTTGGAGCTGGTATTCAGGGAATATCTAATGGGTTATTTTTACAAAAAAAAGGTTTTGAGGTAACAATTTTTGATAGAGATGAACCAGGTAGTCCTGCTGCCTCTTATGGTAATGCAGGTCATTTTTCACCTTATGCATGTGTGCTAATGAACAGACCTGATATTTTAGCAGATGTTCCGGCAATGCTTTTAAGCTCAACAGGTCCACTTGCTCTTAAGTGGAACCATGTCCACAAAATGATCCCGTGGTTTTTACGATTTATAAGAAACTGCACAACAAAAAGAATGATGCATACTGCAAAAAATATGCATCAAATCTTAGATTTAGCACTACCAGCATATGATGAGTTGTTTGATGAAATAGATTTGGAAGGTTTAGTTGAAAAAAAAGGTATTTTATATATTTGGAATGATCAAAGTTTAAAAAGTAGAGAACTTGAAATTAAAGTTAGAAATGAGTTAGGCGTTGATCAACAAGTAGTAACCCCAAAAGAAATTCACGATTTAGAGCCAAATATAAAACCTTTTTATCATGGAGGTGTTTATTATCAATATGGTAGACACGCGAGAAACCCAAAAAAAATTCTCTTAAAATTATATGATTTATTTTTAAAAAAAGGTGGAAAGTTTTTAAAAATGAATGTCCAGGACATTAATTTTGATGGAGAAAAACCTGCTGTAAAAACTGAAACCCAAAGATTTATTTTTGATAAGTTAGTAATTGCATGTGGAGCTTTTTCTAAAAGATTAACAGACAACTTAGATGAAAAAATACCTCTTGATACAGAAAGAGGGTATCATGTTCACTTTAAAGGTTGTGATCATCTTTTAAATAGACCGGTAATTTTTTCTAATAGAGGCTTTGGTATTACGCCAATGGAACAGGGGCTTAGAGTTGTTGGAACTGTTGAATTTGGTGGCCTAAATAATCCACCATCTAAAGGAAGAGTTAAAAATTTAATTAATAACGCAAAATATATGTTGGGTGATTTACCAGAACATGAAGATGAATGGATGGGATTTAGACCTAGTCTACCAGATTTTTTGCCAGTAATAGGACCATCAAAAAATCATAAAAATATTTTTTACTGTTTTGGCCACCATCATTTAGGATGGACATTAGGTCCAATTTCAGGGAAAATAATAGCTGGAATGATTGCTGAAGAAAATACCAATCTAGATTTAAAACCGTATAGTTCACTGAGATTTAACTAAGTGAAAAAAAATACCAAAGCATACTTAATGTTGGTATGTGCAACATTGTTTTGGGCGGGTAATTTTAATGTTGGTAAAATTGCTTTTATAGAAAATATACCACCTTTTTCTTTATCATTTTTTAGATGGCTTCTTGTCTGGATAATATTATTACCATTTACCTTTAGAGAAATTTTAAAAATAAAAAAAGAAATTTTAAAAAATTTACCATTATTATTTTTATTGGGATTTACTAGTGTGGGCATGTTTAGCTCTCTTACCTATAGTGCTTTGAACTATACGCAGATAATTAATGCCTCACTTTTTAACACCGCAATACCTGCGATGATTATTTTAGTTTGCTTTTTATTAAAAATTGAAAAAACAAATATTTTCCAATTATCAGGTTTATTAATTTCTATTTTGGGAATTTTAGTGATTATTACTAAACTCGATTTAAATAATTTACTTTCCTTAGACTTTAATAAGGGTGATTTGTTTATGCTTGGTGGAGTGATTGCTTGGGGAATATATTCTGCGTTCTTAAAAAAAAGAACATTTAAAGTATCATTGCTTGCGCTTGTTCAAATTTTTTGCTCATTAGGTTTAATGGTTTTATTCCCAGCATTTTTATATGAGCTAATGCAGGGTAAAACACTAGTTGTAAATGAGGATCTTTTTTATATTTTGCTCTATGTTGCTATATTTCCTAGCATTGGATCGTATTATTGCTGGGCTGGAGCAGTCGCAATAATTGGTGCCAATCGAGCTGGAATTTTTTTATCTTTAATACCATTATTTAGCACAATATTTGCAATAATATTTTTTAATGAAAAATTTCTATTTTTTCATTTCATTGGCTCTATTTTAATTATAATAGGTTTATTTTTATCAAACAAAAAAATTATAAATGCTTAAAGTTGCCATTTTAGATGATTACCAAAATGTATCACAAGAGTTTGTTGATTTAAAAAAACTATCAGGAAAGTATGAATTTAAAATATTCAGCGAACCTTTTATAGATGAAGCCGACGCAATAGAACAGCTGGAAAATTTTGAAGCACTATTAATAATGAGAGAGAGAACTCCCATTACTAAAAATTTAATCGATAACTTAAACGATCTTAAATATATCATCACAAGCGGATCAAGAAATAAAGCTATAGATCTTGTGGCTGCAAAAAAAAGAAAAATTATAGTTTGTGGAACTGAAATTAGTTTTGCAGCTACATCTGAATTAACTTGGGGATTAATCTTAGGTTTAGCTAAAAACTTTAAAGAAGAAATTGATAATATGTACCAAGGTTATTGGCAAACCACTATTGGCTTTGAACTTAAAGGTAAGATTTTAGGCTTGGTAGGACTTGGTAGAGTTGGATCACAAGTTGCTAAAATTGGAAAAGCTTTTGGCATGGAAGTTATGGCTTGGAGTGAAAATTTAAACTTAGACACTTGTAAAGAATTAGATGTTCTGCCGTGTAGCAAAGAAGATTTACTTCAAAATTCAGATTTTTTATCGATCCATGTTCAAGGTGGAGAGAGATATAAAGAGTTAATAAAATTAAAAGAGTTAGACATGATGAAAAAAACTGCTTTTTTAATTAATACTTCAAGAGGATCCATTATAAATGAGGATGATTTAATTATAGCATTATCAACTAACGTTATTGCTGGAGCAGGTCTTGATGTTTATGAAAAAGAACCTTTACCCGAAGGTAATAAACTAAGGTTTTTACCAAATGCATTATTAATGCCTCACGTTGGTT
>JABMNQ010000100.1 GCA_013204495.1 Candidatus Pelagibacter sp. | reverse complement strand
TATTGAAGCAGAAGCTGGAATGTTAGGTCAGCCAATTTCAATGTTAATACCTGAGGTTATAGGGTTTGAAGTAAAAAACAAAATGCCCGAAGGAACTACGGCTACTGATTTAGTTTTAACAGTTGTAAAAATGTTAAGAGACAAAGGTGTTGTTGGTAAATTTGTTGAATTTTATGGAGAAGGTTTAAAAAACTTAACGCTTGCAGATAGAGCAACAATTGCAAACATGGCACCTGAGTATGGTGCAACTTGTGGCTTCTTTCCTATTGATGATGAAACATTAAAATATTTAAGATTTTCTGGAAGAGATGAAAGTACAGTAAAAATTGTTGAAGCCTATGCAAAAGAACAAGGTTTATGGGTAAGTGATGGAATAGAATTTACAGACACCGTTTCTTTAGACATGTCAACTGTGGTACCAACAATTTCAGGACCAAAAAGACCTCAGGATAAAGTTTTACTTACAGATGCTTCAAGTGAATTTAAAAAAGTTTTTGAAGAAGCAACAAAAAGAACAAAACAAAATATTTCAAAAGTTGAAAATACAGACTACGATATTAAAGATGGCTCGATACTAATTGCGGCCATAACATCATGCACAAACACATCAAACCCAAATGTTTTAATTGGAGCTGGTCTCTTAGCAAAAAAAGCTGTTGAGTTAGGACTTCAAACAAAACCTTGGGTAAAAACATCTTTAGCACCAGGCTCACAAGTTGTTACAGACTATCTAAAAAAAGCAGGATTAAATGTATTTTTGGATAAACTTGGATTTAACCTAGTAGGATATGGATGCACAACTTGCATAGGAAATTCAGGACCTTTGCCAGAAAATATTACTGATGCAATCCAAAAAGAAAATATTTACGCAGTATCTGTCTTATCTGGAAATAGAAATTTTGAAGGAAGAATATCCCCACATATTAAAGCTAACTACTTAGCTTCTCCACCGCTTGTTGTGGCTTATGCCTTAGCGGGTCATATGGAATTTGATTTATATAAAGATCCCTTAGGACAAAATAAGAATGGAAAAGATATTTTTCTTAAAGATATTTGGCCATCTAATAAAGAGATAGAGGATACATTGAGAGATGCTCTTAATGCAGATATGTTTATCAAGAGATATTCAAATATTTCTGAGGGGCCTAAACAATGGCAGGAAATAAAAACAGAAAATACGAGCATATATAACTGGGACGAAAGTTCTACATATGTAAAAAAACCACCATTCTTTGATAACTTACCTGACAAACCAGAGGGCTTTAAACCAATCAAGGATGCAAGGCCACTTTTGATTTTAGGAGATATGGTGACAACAGATCACATTTCTCCAGCAGGAAATATTCAAAAAGAAAGCCCAACAGGTGAGTATTTTATGAAGCATCAAATATTACCAAAAGATTATAACTCTTATGGTTCAAGAAGAGGAAATCATGAGGTTATGATGAGAGGAACATTCGCTAATATAAGAATAAAAAATGAGATGGCACCAGGTACAGAAGGTGGCTTTACAAAATTATATCCAGAAGAAAAAGTTATGCCAATTTATAATGCCGTTGAAGAATATAAAAAAAGAGGAACAGACCTAGTGGTTATAGGGGGTAAAGAATATGGAACAGGTTCATCAAGAGATTGGGCGGCCAAAGGAACAAAATTATTAGGTGTAAAAGTTGTTATAGCAGAAAGCTTTGAAAGAATTCATAGATCAAATTTAATTGGAATGGGTGTTTTGCCACTTCAATTTATGGAAGGAAACAATAGAACTAACTTAAATTTAATTGGTTCAGAATTAATTACAGTTGTAGAAATCCAAGAAGGTGTAAACCCTTCAGATCATGTAACGGTAGAAATAAAATATGCATCAGGTGATATTAAGAGAATTAAAACTCTTTGTAGAATTGATACTAAGAATGAATTAGAATACTATAAGAATGGTGGAATTCTTCAGTATGTTTTAAGGAATATGATTTAAATATGGACGAAGAAATTTCAATAATTGATGCAAATACAAGAAATGAAAAAGTAAAAAATTTTTTCATTAATAATAAAAAAAACTTAATCATAGGTACCTCAATATTATTAATTTTAATAATAGGTTTTTTTTCTCTTGAAGCAATTCAAGAAAAAAATAAAGTTAACTTAGCTAACAAGTTCAACCGAGCTATAATAAATTTCAAACCTGAAGATTCTCAAAAAACAGTCGAAAATTTAATTAATATAGTTAAAGAAAATGATGTTACTTATTCGCCTTTAGCTTTGTATTTTTTAATAGATAATAATTTGATAAAAAGTACAGAAGAAATTAATGTT
>JABMNQ010000099.1 GCA_013204495.1 Candidatus Pelagibacter sp. | reverse complement strand
TACCTTGCTACTCTAAATCAAAAGGATTGCATTTATATATATTCTTTACTGAATGGACCGAAGCTAAAACTGTTAGAGATATCTTACACACTTTTTTATATAAGTTAGATCTTCCTCCAGAAACAGAATGTTTTCCTAAACAAGTTGAGCTATCAGAAAAAGATACAGGTAATGGAATAATGCTTCCTTTTATGTATGGTGTGGGAAACGATTGGATTAAGTCATTCAATAAAAAACAAATTTTCACTGGAACACTAGATGAATTTTTACCCTCAATCGAAAGTGTAGACGCAGAGAGTATTAAGATTGAATTACCAACAGTAGAAAAAACTAAAGAAAAACCAGAAGAGGATCTTGAAAAAGAATTAAATGAAGGACTAACAAAATGGGAAATACTCAAGGCATTAAAAGATGGAACAATAGAACAACACCCAACAATGGGGGGTAAATATCACAGTTGGATCCAAGTCATTATTGCTAAATGTGTTAAAGAAGATTTTGGAGATAATGAGATATTAAAACTAATTCAAATGGTTCACCAGGACAGTAGAGGTCTTGGCTACGCTTGGCCTGAAAGTTATCAAAAGCAAATTAATTATACTAGAAAAGACGAAAGATTTAATAAGCCAAACCCAGGTGATACTAAATTTTTAGAAAAACAATCACTGGACAACGCTGTGAAGCTTGATGAAATAACAAAAACTTATTGTTACATTATGGCTAATGATATGTTCAATAAAATTGGATCAGCAGACTTTTATAAAGATATACAGATAAATAATTTCCATAAGCACGAAGTCTTCCTAGAAAAAGGAACGTTGGCTAATAAACTTCTATCAAGACGACAATTTGCTAAAGCAGAAACATTTATAACAAGTGCAAAATATAAGCCTGGTTTAATGAAAATAGATAGACCAGGTATTATTCCTTTAGTAAATAAAGGAACTGTCTTAAATATTTATATTCCTAATTATCTAATTGCCAAAAAAGGAGATGTTAATTTTATTATCGAGTTTTTTGCATGGTTAATTGGTGAGAAGAAGTGGAAGATTATAGAACAGTGGCTTGCATATATGCTCCAGTTCCCTGGAGAAAAGATGAAGTGGGCAGTGGTTCTTGTCTCTGCAATAGAGGGTGTGGGCAAAGGATTATTAGCAAGAATATGTTCAAGAGTGTTGGGTTCAGATAATGTTAATGAAAATGCTAACTACAAACACCTAACTAATACACATAACACACTGCTAATTGGTACGCAGTTATTGGTATTAAATGAAGTATCACTTGGTGATTTTAAATCTAAACAAGAGGGTACAAACACTCTAAAGAATTTTGTAGCTGACGATATATATTCTTGCAACTTCAAAGGTAAGACAATGGTTAAGTTAGCAAACTTAACAAACTTTATGCTGTTCTCTAATGATGAGAGAGTTGTTGGAGCTCCCCAAGGTGGAAGAAGATATTTTTTTAATAATATTCAAAAGAGCGAAAAAGATATTATCCACAAAACAAATGAAGGTTTTTTTGAGAAAGCTTGGAACTTTGTTGATAGTGATGAGGGAGCGTCGGCCCTGCTACACTACTTTAAAAATGAAGTTAAGATTACAGATACAACAATATTTAAAAAGAGAGCTCCAGAAACAGATGATTTAATACAGCTAATAGAACAAACCAAACACCCACTAATAAAGAAATTAGAGTTTGATCTTACCAGACCAGACATTGATAAGAGAAGAATATTTGATCGTAATTGGTGTGGGATTATAATTTTTGATTGGTTGAATGATCAACTTCATTCAAGTAGCAGAGATGACACAACTCAATTCAATTGGGGTAGCTTTGGAGATGACGCTATATATAAATTTTTAACTGCCAACGCCATACCTTGGAATAATGGAGAAAACACCAGACAGATTAGTATCAATGGAGTGAAGCATAGATTTTATAATTTAGATGAGGATCGTTGTCCTATACCGAATAAAAGTTATAAAGATCTAACACCAAAACAAATTGAAGCAATTTACAAACATTACACTTCCATAGTAATAACGATTAGAGACCAAGGTGAAGATCTGGAGAAAGCTAAAATAAAGCTTAATGACAATATAAAAAATCTAAAAGGTATTATAAAAGAAAATATTGCAGAAGCAAATAAAGGTAAAACTAAATTTAATAGTCAATTTAAAGATCTAACTATTGATGGTGCTTATGAGAAATTAATAAATGGAGAAATTGAAGTAATAAATAAAAATCCTGTTGATTGTATAAATAATATTAAAGCTAGTCAAAAAACTATTAATATAGGCATACGAACACCGGAGCAGATAGTTGAAAGTTATATTGATGGAGCAACTATTAATGAATAATAACTCCAGGAAAGCTAAATCAAAATATCTCCAAAATATTGTTAAGGATAAAATAATAAAACTATTTAATTTAAATAACTCCGATATTAGGACCAGTAATACAGGGGAAAATGGCGAAGATGTTAAACTGTTATCTATCACTGCAAAAAGAGCTTTTCCATATTCTGTTGAATGCAAAAATGCCGAACAACACATAGGGCTTTATAAAAACTTTAAGCAAGCTAAACGGCACAATCATAGAGAACCATTGTTAGTGATTAAGAAAAATAGAGAACCTGCACTTGCAATTATATCCCTGCAACACTTTTTTGAACTCATTGAGAAAGATGATTGATCAACCAACTCGGACAAATCAGGGGTTTGTAATACCCAAGATCTTTTGGAGGATATATTTATATAGTATGAAAAGGGGTGAGATGGTTGAGATGGTTGAGAGGTAGCTCCCGTCAACAAACCAGGCGGTCAAGGATTCACAGT